>CAYHAT010000035.1:0-15158 GCA_964354675.1 uncultured Actinomycetota bacterium
ATATAATGTATTTAGACGGCATTACGGTTATGAATAGGGTATATGGGGGTAGTCAATATGGTTACAAAAGGTCGAGATGTAAGGCGCTCCAGTGCTTCTTCCATTCCATCGTGCACGATCGTTTTTTGCGCCTGTCTGATGCTGGTTCTTGTGCTTCCGGTGGCGGTGGAGAAAGCCAGCGCCCAGGGCATGGATAATGGTGTTTTGGTTGGGAGGGCCTCTCACGCGATATCGCTGGCAGCGGCTGAGTCGCCGGGCACGTGGCAGCGATCCGCATCAGGTGGTTTCGGGAGCGGGGACAACAACCTTATGGCCCGTCCGTTTGCCGAATACAAGGGAGAGCTGTACGTAGGCGTCTCCAATGGGGGCGGGTCGGAGGTGAGGGTGAAACGTGGCGCTGCATGGGAAGTGGTGAACACCCCGGGCTTCGGCGATACGGATAACGACGCCATTCTGGCGATGGAGACCTACGGGGACAGGCTCTATGCGGGTACCTTCAACCTTGAATATGGCTGTGAGGTGTGGAGTTACGATGGTACGGGCTGGACGCAGGAGGTAGGGAAAGACGCGGCCGGCACCCCAGGTACCGGGAACGGTTTCGGTCACGACGGCAACCGCGCTGCGGTCTCAATGGAGGTCCACGACTCGAAGCTCTATGTAGGGACCATGGATCTACATTATGGCTTAAGCATATTCCCCCCCTTCCTGGGAGTATGGAGCGATGGTGGCGAGATATGGTCATTCGATGGCAACTGGAGCAAATCCATGGGCGGCGGTTTCGGAGACACCCGCAATATCGGGGTGATGGCGCTAAAGGAATATAACGGAAGCCTCTACGCGGGCACCCTATGCGCCGAGATATCGCTTGACCCTACGGGCTATCCTATCGTTGATGTCATCCTCGCTGGCAAGGGGTGCCAGTTGTGGAGAGAGGGGACGGGCAGCTGGGCAAAGGTCAGCGGAGATGGGTTCGGCGATATCGATAACGCCGCCGTCATGGCTATGGAGAACTACGGGGGGAAGCTTTACATGGGCACGATAAACGGCGGCGCGACGGTCGGCATTGACATCAACACGCAAGACATCACGGGGATCGATTGGCACAGCGACGGCCTGTGCTTATATAGATACGATGGAACGACTGTCTCCAACGTGGTGGAGGGCGGCTTCCCCGGCATCGGCGGCATAGGCATCTTCTCTATGTCCACCATGGTGGTTGGAGGGAAGGACCTGCTACTGGTCGGGGCGGGAAGGGAGGTCGAAGAGGAGGGCGGCGGAACCAGCCTCAACAGCTTGCTCATGGTCTATGACGGGCAGGGCTGGGGCCGCGGCGCGGCTGACGGTTTCGGCAACCCCAATAACATGTTGAACATGTCCCTAGCGGTGTGGGACGGCAAAGCCTACGTCGGGACCTTAAACACCGAGGAGGGATGCGAGGTCTGGTGTGGGATCCCCCCTGCATCACCTCCGCCCGAGCCTCCCCCCGGGCCCAACACCACCACCCTCTACTCCTTCTACTTCGCCGAGGGCTACACCGGGCCGGGCTTCCAGGAATACCTCTGTTTGGGCAACCCCGGGGGTAGCGAGGCCAAGGCCGTTATCACCTATCTCTACAAGGACGGGTCCACCAGGCAGGGAGAGGTCGCCATCCCCCCTGACTCCCGCGCCACGGTTAACGTGAACGGAGAGGCGGGTGCGGATAAAGAGGTCTCCCTCATGGTGACCTCGCAGCAGAAGATAGTGGCCGAGCGTCCCATGTACTTCAACTATCAAGGGAAATGGACCGGTGGGCACGACGCCGTGGGGGCCACCACCCCCTCCTATATCTGTTACTTCGCCGAGGGCTACACCGGCTCCGGCTTCGAGGAGTGGATATGCGTGCTCAACCCCGGGGACTCCCCCGCCAACCTCACCTTCTACTTCCAGACCCAGGAGGAGGGGCTGAAGACGGTGGACGGGCTCTCGGTGCCCCCGCACTCCCGCGGCTCCTTCCGCGCTAACGATCTCCTGGGAGGCAAGTCCTACCAGACCTCCTTAACCCTCACCTCGGATACGCCCATCGTGGCCGAGCGCCCCACCTATTTCGACTACACCGGCACCGGGGGCTGGCACTGGGAGGGAGGCCACTGCGTCATGGGCGCCACCACCCTCTGGCGCCAGTACTACTTCGCGGAGGGCACCACCCGGGGAGGCTTCGAGGAGTGGCTCACCATCCAGAACCCCGGGCCGATAGAGATCAGCGTGAACGCAACCTACCAGCTGGGCCCGGGCCAGGGAGACCCCGTGCCCGCGAGCTACACCGTGCCCCCCTCCTCCCGCCGGACTGTCTACGTCCCCGACGAGGTGGGAAAGGATAAGGACGTCTCCATCTATCTCTCCTCGGCCTCCCCCTTCTTAGCGGAGAGGCCCACCTACTTCCGCTACTCCTACACCAACCTCACAGCCGAAGGGGGACACTGCGTCATCGGGGCTTCCGACCCTGCCTCCGAGTGGTTCTTAGCCGAGGGCTACACCGGTTCCGGCTTCAACCAGTGGCTGTGCCTGCAGAACCCCGGGGATACCGACGCCACGGTGGAGGTCACCTACTACACCCAGGAGAAGGGGCCGCTCGAGCCCAAACAGGTATCGGTACCCGCCCACAGCCGCAACACACTCATGGTCAACGAGCACGCCGGTCCGAACTACCAGCTCTCCACCCGGGTGAAAGTGCTCTCCGGTCCACCCGTCGTGGTGGAGCGTCCCATGTACTTCATCTACAACGGCTGGGACGGCGGCCACGACGTAGTGGGGTATACGCACTAAATAGCGCTACGATAGCCTGCATCGCGTAAGCGACAGCGCCGTCTTCGGCGCGATGGTGTCCAGCGCCTCTCAACCTAGTAGCTCAAGTGCCCATTTGTCTCAATCGAGATCGCCACGTCGCTGCGCTCCTCGCGACAAGCGTGGAGGCCTGGCACGCACACACCCGGACGTTAGGCTACATACCCGAGGGGGGCGAATAGCCGCCCACCTTCTTCTTCGCGAGAATCGAAAGAATCACTGGCAGGCCGGGAACCGAAGATCGAAGACACGACCCCATGGACGATATTGGACTGATCGTTCATCTTGCCTGCTCCTGAGTACTTGAGGTAGGATGCTACGGTGATTCTACGGTTTTTCAGCAGTACTGCCGAAGATTGAGTAGAAGGGGCAAAAACCCCTCTGTTTGATAAGGCAAGGATGCTAGAAAGAGGAAGCCAAGAGAAGGATGGGCACGAAGAAATACAAGGTCATCATCTTGGGGGGAGGGCCGGCGGGCTCCATGACCGCCCTCTCCCTTGTGGATCTGCGGCCGGAACTGGCCGGGGACATCCTGTTGCTGGAGGCCAAGGCATTCCCCCGCGAGAAGATATGCGGCGGGGGCGTGAGCGGGAGAGTGACCGCTTTCCTGGAAGCCCTGGGAATCTCCCTGGAGGGATTGCCCAGGGTACCCGTGAACAGGTTCTCCGTCTATTTCGACGAAGAGATATGCGGCCCTACTTTCGGAAACGACAAGTGTTTCGTTACCAGGCGCAGTGCTTTCGACAACCTCCTGCTCACTGAGGCTGCGGAACGGGGGGTGGAGGTACGTACCCTTGCTCCCGTAATCGGAGCCTACCGGGAACGCAGGGGAATAGCGGTGCTGGACAGGACCGGTAACACCTATCACGCCGAGGTCCTGGTAGGGGCGGATGGCGTGAACGGCAAGAGCAGAGTCTGGTTCGGATCGCCGCACAGGGGCCATAAATCCCTCTTGCTCCAGACGGAATTTCCCCGCGATCCGGGATGCCCCTCTCTCCAGGACAGCCTGTTGATGGATTTCAGCGTTCCCAGATTCGGCATTCCCGGCTACGCGTGGTTTTTTCCTTCCATAGGCGAAAATGGGGAGCCGGTAGTCAACGCCGGGATATCGGGCGGGACGTTCAGCACGGGAAGCAGCTCCAGGCTTAAGGAAGCTTTCCTGGCCACCTTACAGCGGCATCCCGAGATAAAGGCGATGGCACCGGCCGACCTTCACTTCAAGCCATACCCGGAGCGGGAGTATTCCCCCTTCCAGGCGGGAGCGCGGGAACGGGTCATATTCGTGGGCGAACAGTTGGGCGTAGATCCTTTTACCGGCGAGGGCTTGAGCGTCTGCGCCGACTCGGCAGCAGCCGCGGCACGGGAGATCACAGGTGCCCTTGAGAAGGGTGAGTTCTCTTTCAGGGGTTACGGCCACAAGCTCAGAACGGCGCAGTTCTTTCCTCTTTACGTAGTCGGGAAGACTTACTGCCTGCAGAACGACGGTATCCAGCCCAACTTCTTCTTTGCCATGTCGACCCGGCAGAAGCCGCCCGGAAAGTGGAACGTAGTGGATTACTACACCGCCACATTCTCGGGGAAGGAAGCGAGTACGGTACTCTATTCCCCCACCTTCTGGGGGATGGTGATGCGCGATATCGCCGTTGTCCTGCCCGGCTGGATACGGGATGTCAGTGGAACATCATCTTCTCGAAGATGACCCTGCCGCTCTCCTTCTCCTTCACGCCCGCGAGGTCCACGCTCAACTCTAGCTCGGCATCGAAGTCGTAATAGAGCGGATTGGCGAAAAGGTGTACCAGGGGCTTTTTCCACGACGGCAGGTCTTCCGTCATGTCCAGGACCTCGATGAGCTTGGGGTTGCGTATGGCAAGCTCCACCTTTCCCTCCTCCGCCTCCCAGCGGAAATCCAGTCTATTGGGGTAGGTCTGGCCTTTTGGTCCCTCCACCTCGTCACTCGTTTCCAGGATGAGGGGTAATCCGTCGTCGGTGAGTATTTTATCTCCCTTGGCCAGGAAGAAGACGGGAAGCTTGATGCCCCCCATGCCGAAGATCTTGATGGTGACCAGTTGGGCGAAGATGATACTGAAATCACCGACATGGGCACGGCCCCAGTACCAGTGGTCGAGCATGTTCCCCATGACGGCATTGCCCCAGTTGTGGTCATGGTAAACCGTCCCTTGAACGGCGATGGGTTCGCCTCCAAGGGTGATGGTCCCCTCTACGGTGCCGTAGGGTACGGGCACCACCCATGCGAAATACTTGGTCTTGGCGGAATTGAAGTAGCTTACCGCGGCACCCGGGCGCCATGATGGTCCTTGTCGCCGTAAAGCCAGATCGATCGCAATATCCTCCGCCTCTACGTGCAGCTCGTACGCGGCGAGTTCTCCCTTGACCCAGTTGGACCCTATGCGCACGTCGCAGCCGTCGGTAGAAACAGCGAGTTCATCGGCGGCGAACTTAGGGGCGTAGCTCTTTCTCTCCCCGTCGCGCGACCTGTAGATGATCAATACGACCGGTGAGAGGGGGCCCTTGGGCTTGGTGTGGGGCTTGGTGGAGAAGGTGATCACTGCGGTGGAGCCGTCGTCGAACTGGGCGTCGAAGTACCACCACTCGAAGGCATCTGTTTCATCAGCCGTGCGGTACCCGTCCTCCCATACCTCCACCGTATCCGGCTTCAGCCCCATGCGCGCCAGGGCGGCGGCATTCTCTTCGGCGGCTTTTTTCCTCAACTCCGGCGTTACTTCCAGTTCCCCACTCATGATCTCACCCTTCCTCTTACACGGTCACGAAAAACATCCGTCACCTTGTAAGCTCGGTCAAGAACACCCCCGGCTTTATGCTGTTCAGCCGTCGATGCGCTTGATCATGTCGATGACCAGTTGCAGGGAGACCGCGAGGGCTTCGGGCCGCATGTTATCTATGGTGTCGTGCCGGGTGTGGTAGTTGGGCATCAACCGCGCGGAGTTATAACAGCATATGGATAACGATGGAATGCCCGCGCGGACGAAGGCGCTGGCGTCGGTGGCCCCCACCGCCATTATCGCGGCGATGATGTCCTTGTCGTTAGCGGCAGCCGCTTCCTTGGTCAGTTCGATCAGGTAGGGGTCCATCTTCGCCCCGCACCACACCTCGCGTTTAAAGAAGGTGAGATAACGTTCGTCAGTGATATTGTCCAGGAAGATGGCATAGGTGGGGACATCCGCGTATTCATTTTTATGACGGGCAGCGTAGCGTTTTGCTCCCCGCAAGCCCGCCTCCTCGGAGGAGAGGGCCAGGAGGATGACTTCGGTGTTCGCGGGGAAGAACTCGCCGGCCTCCCCGGCATCCTGCAAATACCTGGCGAGCCCCGCCAGAGCCGCTATTCCCGCCATATCGTCCATGGCCCCGGGCACCACGTCCTTGGTGTGGAAGAAGAAAAAGATGGCCACTAGGGGGGAAAGCACGATCATGATAATACCCAGAACGGTGTAAGCGGTGTTATCAGGAACGCCGGATGAGCCAGCAATGGTACGGGCCAGGCTGGCCCCGAGAAGGAGGACGGGGGCGAGGAAGGCAAGGGCCATGGCCGGCACGGAGAATCCCTTCAGCCAGTACCACACCTTGAACTCGTAGGCGGAGTCGAGATGGGCGGAGACGATAACCCTTTTCTTGGCTTCCCCGCTGGGCTGCACGAATCCCGCCACGTTCTCGCCCTTGCGCCTGGGGAAGACAAAGTCGATAAACTCCCGGTAACGCACCACCTCGTAGAAGAGGATACTGATACCTATAGCGGCAAGGATGACGGCGACGGGAGGATATATATAATAGAGCACTACTCCGGCAAGATAGAGGAGCACCAGAAAGGGAAAGGACCCCAGGAAGGCCTTGGGGCTGCAGGTGAACTCCTCGACCTCTACCCGTTCGCAGGCCGGCTCGATCTCCTGCGTGTACAGCCGGCCCAGCCGTTTTTCCTCTTCGCTGCAGGATTCACGCGGGCCGATGTCCGTCACCGCCCGGCCCACGAGCTCGTACATGTAATCGGCGTATCTGTCCGCTGGCGCCATGTTCCCCTCCCTGTCGCCCTGGCTACGACCTTCTGCCCAAGTTTACCATGCCATACCTCTTGAGGCGTCAAGCCTGCCTAGTGTTTAATTAGAACAAGCCAACACGCTGCAATAGGAGGTGCCTGATGATAACTGATTCGCTTCCACCGACCCATGCCAGGGTCATCGCCGCGTTGGAGAAGCGCGAGCCTGACCGCGTTCCGGTTATGGATATGACCATGGAGTACAAGATCATCTACGAAGCCCTGGGGAGGAAAGCCTTGCCTTTGGGCTTCTTTTTCGAGAATCCCTTTTTCTCCAGGACCATCGACTGGCTCTTCCCGCGCATGGACCATTCCAAGATCGTCGACGTGGCCATGGATGCCTACACCTACGATAAGACCAAGGCGGCGGTGGCCGTCGGGTACGACGCCGCCTGGGTGCCGCACGTGCCGATCTATCGTTACGAGAGCTCCAAGCTCATGTACGACATATATGGGCGGCGCTACGACGTGGCCATCGACGAGGGCCACAGCCTGGGGTCCCCGATGTACCGCAGCGGCTTCATCCACAGCCCAGCCGACTGGGAGGCGTGGGACAAGAAGGCTATCTTCCAGATGCCGGCGAAAAACCAGCGCGTCTACTCGAAAGTGCAGAGGGACTTCGGGGACCGCATCTTCATCTTCGGCATGTTCAGCGGGGGCCTCTTCGAAATCACCTCCCAGGCTATGGGCTTCGACCGCTTCGCGGTGGCCATCCGCAAGGAGAAAGCTTTCATGAAGCGTTTTATCAAGTTCTACGAGGACCTCTACTGCGTGATGATCGAAGCTTTCGCCGATGCGGGGCTGCCCGGCATGATGTACACAGACGACCTGGCCTACCGCTCCGGCCCCATGGTCAATCCCCGCCTTTACGATGAGCTGTACGGCGACGCTTACCGGCACCTGACGGAGACCGCGCACTCCCTGGGCATGAAGATAACCATCCACTCCTGCGGCAACGTCTACCCGCTGCTCGACTGGTTCGCGGACTGCGGGTTCGACGGGGTGCATGCCCTCGAGCCCACAGCGGGGGTGGAGCTGGCCAAGGCCAAGGAGATGGTAGGCGACCGCCTCTGCCTTATGGGAAACATCGACATCACCCACATACTGGTGGATGCCTCGAAGGAAGAGGTGTTCGAGGCGGTGCGGCAGGCCATCCGGGAAGCCGGTAAGGGAGGAGGATATATCGTCGCTCCCACCAACTCCCATCCCGACATGAACCTGGAGCGTCTGCGCTGGATGGTGGAGGCAACGGATAAATACGGTCATTACCCTCTCGATCTCTGTGATTAAGCCGGCACACGGAAGTGCCGCATATATGCTAGGAGGTCTGCGCCTATGAAGATGGTGAAGTTCGTCTCCAAAGTCGACACGGGGAAATGTAGCGGGGACAAGCGGTGCGAGAAGGCATGCCCCTCCGGCGCCATCAGGGTGGTGGACAAGCTGGCGGTGGTGGATGAGGGCAAGTGCGTGGCCTGCGGTAAATGCGAGGACGTATGCAGGGAAGGGGCGGCGAGTCTTGTCGGCCGTCCCATGCCTCTCTTCATCATGTGCGATACCAGCGACGTGGACGAAGAGAGGATAATGCAGCTCTGCCGTAAAGCCCATCTCTATCCCGAGCAGTTCGTATGCGCCTGTACCGGCACACTGGCCAGGGAGGCCGCCGCGGCCATACTCAAGGGCGCGCAGGACCCGGAGGAGCTGGCAGCCATGACCGCGGTGCGTTCGGGATGCGGCATATACTGCACCGGCGCCATCATGCGGCTATTCGCCGCGGCGGGGATAGACATCGGCACGGCGGAGGACCTCAAGTGGTATAACCTCCCACTCTCGGTGTTCGACGTGCCCACCGAGACCGCGGAGAAGTACCCCATGTACCACATCGAGCAGGACAAGCGGGTCATGTTCAAGGAAGAGGTCTTCGACGAACTATAGGGCCGCCCGGGCGTGAAAGGAGATAGAGATGATCAAGCAAGCGGTGCAACCGCCGGATTATATGGCCTCGGTCTACGGCAACACCCCCGCGATGCGGGCGGCCAACCTGCCCGGCATGGCCGCGGTGGGTGTGAGGGACCTCTTCCCCGACATCAAGCCGGAGATATACCTGCACGGCGGCGACCTCTCGGCCATCGTGAAAGCCACGGAGGAAGCCCTGGCCGAAGTGGACATGAGCATGATCAAGCCGGGGGACAGGGTGAACCTGCTCTGCTCCGAGCACGGCTTCTCGGTGATGGAGGGCGAGCCCTACGTGGAGATGCTCAAGACCATCTGGAGGGTAGTCAAAGAGAGATCGGGGAACGACAACCTGCGTCTGCGGGTTGCCACTTACCGTGGTTTCCGCGAGGCCGAAGAAGTAATCGAGCACTATAAACTTAAGGAGCACTTCGACGGCAAGGTGAGCGGCCTCGACTGCTGGGACGAGGGAGTCCCCATCGAGACGGAGATAGGGACGCTTTACGGCATAGCCAAGGTATACGACTGCGATTGGTTCATCCACGCCTATTACGATGACCCCCGGGAGATGTATTTCCACCGCATGCTCCACCGCGCCCTCAAGGCCTTCGTGATGAACTATGCCCGCTACGAGACCAGGTCGGTCTTCCACATGAACTTCGGCAACCGCTCCTGCGCCTTCATACCTAAGGTCATCTTCGACTCGCCCTTCGTGCAGGAGAGATTCGCCTTCGCTTGTTTCCTGCGTTTCTCGCCGTCCGGCATCATCGCCGTGGACGCGGACAACGATCTCTACGCCATCGACCGCCGGGTGACCGTCAATCATCTCAAGGATTACGGCAAGGTGCGTGAGCTCATGGCATCCATCGACAAGTGTATAGCGGTTTGGGACGGCGGGAGGTGGGGCTACTACATCCACGCGGGTGGGGTCTGCTTCGGCGTGTTCATCAACGCGGCGCTCGACCCCTTCGACCTGGAAAACCCGGGGGCCCTGAGCGTTTTCAACGCGGTCAACGAATACCAGGGCGGCCCTATGCTCACGGTGATGCAGATAAACCCGGCCATCAAGGCGGTGGTCATCAACCAGTCCTGGCCGGGCATCGTGATCCAGGACGTGCCCATGCTCACTCCTACCATCCTGGTAGGGCGGGAGCAGGCCGAGATGTATGAGAAGGATTCCGCCAACCCCTTCTTCATGAACTTCGCGGTCACCGCGGAGACCCTGGATGGGGCCATGGGTTTCGCCCAGAGGATCGCGGGAACCGACAAGGTGATCATCTTCGACGGCAGCTTTGGGAACATCAACTGCAGCCCCTCCCTGGCGCAGCATCTTATCGATGCGGCGCCCGAGGCCGGCCGCAGGGTGGACGAGGAGCTATTGCCCATGTGGCTCAAACAGCGGGGCATCGATCCCGCACAAGTCTAGATATACGGGGAAGCCGGTGATCGACGAAAATGGAGGGATCATGGAAGACATAGAGAATCCGGTTGACCTTAGAGACGAAATATTCAATGTTATAGCGGACAGGGCGGTAACGGCAGCCATTATCGCTGACGATGGTGGTATCCTGTCCGGAACGGCTGCCGCGACCGCAAAGGCGGGGGAGTTGGGATTGAGCGTTGAAAAAATGATGGAGGAGGGTAGCGAGGTAAAGGAGGGTGACGAAATAGCGAGGTTTACCGGTACCCCCAAACAGATCGCCCTGGCAGAGGAGAACCTCATCGGCCTCTTGGCCAAGCCCTCTGGCGTTGCCACGGCTGCTCATAATTTTATAAAGGTCGCCGGCAAGAAGCCCAAAGTCGTATGCGGTGCCTGGAAGAAGATGCCGCCCGCGGACAAAGAGGCCATACGCCAAGCAGTTGTGACCGGCGGGGTCAGTTACCGAATAACCGAAGGCCCCTTTGTGTACCTGGACAAGAACTACATCGAGATGCTGGGGGGCATCAGGGAAAGCATCGAGGCCGTCTCGCAGTTGGCGGCGGAGAGGACCGTCGTGGTGCAGCTAAAGGGCAGGTACTCGAGCATCATCAAAGAAGCGCTGGAGGCGGTTGAGTGTGGCGCGGGTATCCTCTTCGTGGATACAGGCGTGCCCCTCGACTTCATGGAGGTAGCCTTTGAGCTGGAACGTGCCGGTCTGCGCAAGAAGGTCAAGATCGCTTTCGGTGGTAACCTGGAGCTGAAGGATGTCCGGAACATCAAGAAGGACAAGTTCGGCATAGAGATCGTCGATATCGGCAAGAGGATCGTGGATGCGCCGCTCCTGGATATGCGCCTCGAAGTCATGGGGGTCAGCCCTTAACATTCGTCATTTTATTAGCACTGCTAACAATTAACAAGCGCTATGGATGCCAAATATGACTCAGAAAGTAGTAAGAAAGGAAGCCAGGCATTTATTGTTTTATTTATGTAGGTGCAGGGAATAAAAATCGTTTAGCTTTGCTAACGTTTTGACGAAAATTAAGGGCTGACCCCAAGGCTGGAGGTATGGTTTGGCCGAGTACGACCTGCTCAGGAAGACGGAGATGATCATAGAGGGGATCACCCTCGCGGGAGCCAACCTCAACGACGTCGCGACCGCCGCCGCGGAGGTGTTGGGTTTCGGTGAGTCAGAGGTCCTGGTGACCGACTACCAGGAGAACCGCCTGACCATCGACGTGCTGAGGAGCAGCGCGGATGCCCATGCCATCGTGGGGAAGGACGCAGAACTCCTGCGCAGCCTGGGGGAGCTCCCGGGAGTTACGATAGAGCCCGGAGCCGTGGTGCGTTCCCAGGGAATGCTGGGCTGGATCGCCTTTGATGCCGCCGAAGCGGGTGAGGCACTGAACCGCGCGGAGACCATGGCCGAGGAGATAAGGTCCAGGCTTTCCCGGCGGGCGATAGTATTCTCGACCGGCCGCGAGGTGGAGGAGGAGGATATAGAGGACACCAACCAGCCGACCATTGCCGGGAAGCTGCAGGCCGAAGGATACGCCGTCATACAAGGACCCACCCTCATGGACGATCGCTTACTCATCGCCGCTGCCCTGCGGCAGGCCGTAGAGGAAGGGGGATTCAGCCTGATCGTGACCACGGGGGGCGTGGGCGCCGAAGCCAAGGACCGCACCGTGGAAGCGGTGCTGGCACTGGACCCGGAGGCAGCCACCCCCTACATCTGCAGGTTCGAGGTGGGTACAGGCAGGCACCACAAGGATGGCGTGAAGATAGCGGCAGGTGAATATGGTGATGCCTTGATCGTTTCTCTCCCCGGTCCCAACGACGAGGTGCGTGCCAGCATGGACATCCTCGTCGAAGGGTTGAAGCAAGGCTTGGATAAACACACCCTGGCGGAAGCACTGGCGTCCAACCTCCGGATTATCCTGCGCGAAAAGATGGGCCACAGGTAGACCGAAGCCTGGGGTCAGCCCGGAACTTGTCGTGAGGAGCACAGCGACGTGGCGGCTTTCCACATCGGGGGTCAGGCCTCCACGCTTATTGCGAGGAGCGCAGCGCCGTGGCGATCTCGCATTGGGAATACGAATGGCTCTTTTGGGATCGCCTAAAAGGGCTTAATCCCGAAGTATGCCATTCCACCGCCGTTAAAGATCTTCGCGGATCTTGTCCAGGTTGACCTTGCCCTCAGCGCGGAAGCCGGGGCAGCCCTGCAGGGTCTCGCAGACGTACTCATCGCAGTGGGCGCAGGTGGATACCCCCTTCTCCACGGCGCAGCTGCGCACCTTGCAGATGGCGCAATATCCGGACCTGCGCGCGTCCTCGCCCGTCTTGCAGCTGTCGCAGACTATGCTCTGCGGGGTTATCTCCATCCCGAACTGCTTGCTCCACTCCTCGGCTATCCGGGCAAGCTCCTCCATGTCATCGGCCTGGGTAGCGCGGTAAGCGGGGCAGGCCGAGCAGTCCAATCCGCAATAGGAGATCATCTCGTACATAACACCCTCCTTATTCTCAAGGATATAGCCATCGCAGTCGTCACACGCATCGAGTATGTAAATGCTCCGTCCGTACAAGGCCACATATAAACAAGGCCATTAAAGGTTCCAACCGTCATGGGCGTCACACAACTCGCGCATGTAACCGTAGAGCCAGGGCTCCGTCTCCCGCGAGATGTAGAAAGTCGGATAGAGGAGGTTCTGGCCGGTTTCTATAACCCCCTCGCGCAAGGCAACATCGTACAGCTCGCAGCCGGGATAGATCCTGATCCCCACCGTGACCCCGAGCATGTCCGGTGCCAGCTCCAGCATGAGCTCGACGCTTTCCTTGACCGTTTCCTCGTTCTCCCCCGGACCCCCCAACAACAGAAAGCAGTTGATGCGAAAACCCAGGCCCTTGGCATCGCTCATGGACTTGATGACCTCCTCCCTGGTGAAGCCTTTCTTCAGGGAGACCAGGATATCCTCGGAGCCGCTTTCGTTTCCGATGCTCATGCCGATGCACCCGGCCTCCCGCATGAGCTCCATCGTCTCGAGGTCGCAGTAAAGCGGATTGAGGTTCGCGAGCCATCGCAGTGAAAGCTTTCTGGCAGTGATCTCCCGGCATAACTCCCTGGTGTAATCGGAGGGATAGTTAAAGAGGGAGTCAACGAAGATGGCGGTCTTGACGCCGTAGTCGCGCTGCAGGGAAGTGAGTTCGTCCGCTACACTAACGGGATCGCGCACGCGCATCGTCCTTCCTTCGACCGTGGGGCTGCTGCAGTATATGCAGCGCATATGGCAACCGCGTCGCGACTGCAGGTTGGTGACGTAGGCGGGGTCTTTTCCAGGGACCCAGTCGTAGCGGGTGACGTCGAAGAGCACGCGCTCGGGAGGGGGGAAGAGCCCTGGCCACGCGTGGGGACCTGGAGGATTGACCGACCCGGTGCCGTCGCGGCGCAGTGCCAGCCCCGGCACGTCCTCTATCGTGGCCCCCGCACCCGACCTTTCCAGCAGCCCGACGAAGGCGCGTTCCCCCTCCCCGACAATGCCCATCTCCAGGCCCATGTGTTCCAGGCACTCAAGGGGGAAGATGGTGAAACCTGCCCCACCCAGGACGATGGGCGCGCCCGTCTCTGACTTGACTGCATCGGATATCTCCTTTGCAGCGGGCACATAGAACTGGTTGGCATGCTTGTCCTGGTTGTCGATATTGCGCAGGGAAAGCCCCACGCAGTCCGGCTTGAAGGAACGGATTCGCTCGACAGTGTCTGCGATCGGATCATCGGAGAACATGAGGTCCAGGCACGAGACCTCGTGACCGGCCTGCCTGGTCGCGGCGGCGATGCAGGCGATACCCAGCGGGAAGGGGATGAGGTTCTCCCGGCAGCGGTTCTCGCTTATCAACAGTACTCTCATCGAGGCCTTTTCTCTTTAAGGCTGGCTTTATGCCGGCCCGTTTATGACGCTCTTCTATCGTTCCCGCTCTCGCCCGGTATCACCGGCTTATTATCACATATAATTGAATCACCATAGCCGTGACAGGGGTAGGCCGGCTGTCAATCAGAGATCGCGCAGCGGGCGGCATTTTCCATAAGCGTATGGAGGTAGGAGATGAGCGAGGATACATCTCTGGGAAGCCAGGAACTGTTCTCCGGGGAAGGCGGCATCCGAAGTTTTGGAGGCGGGCTGCATATGCTGCAGCTGTTCGCCAACATCTGCATCATCGAGACCGACGAAGGGGTGGTCCTCTTCGACCTGGGATTGCCCATCGACGGACACCGCATCGTGAAGGAGTTGAGGTCCATCACCGATCTGCCGGTGCGCTACATGGTCTACGGGCATGGACACGCCGACCATGCCTTCGGCACCAGGGCAGTGCTGGAGGATGCCTCGGAGCGTGGTTATCCCAAGCCGGTTGTCGTAGCCCACGAGAACCTGCCCAAGAGGTTCGACCGCTACCAGAGGATGCTGCCCTACCACGAGCATATCAACCGCATCCAGTTCGGGATCCCGGAGGGCATCCCGGCCTTTCCGTGGGATTACATATACCCCGACGAGACCTTTCGCGACGAGATGACCTTCCGCCTTGGCGGTATCACCTTCGAGTTGAAACATGCCCGGGGCGAGACCGATGACCATGTCTGGATGAGGATACCCGAGCGAAATACCGTGTGCGTGTCTGACTTCTGGGTATGGTCGTGTCCCAACGTGGGCAATCCCTTCAAGGTACAGCGTTACACCCTGGAATGGGCACAAGCCCTGGAGGATATGGCGTCGATGTCACCCGGGCTGATGTTGCCCGGACATGGTGTCGCCATCAGCGGCGCCGCCCAGGTAGAGAAAGCCTGCCTTACGGTTGCGCGGGCCCTCAGGTTCCTCGACGAACAGGTGGTCGATATGCTCAACCAGGGTAAGT
>CAYHAT010000036.1:0-15101 GCA_964354675.1 uncultured Actinomycetota bacterium
GGATTCATCCTACTCTTCGCCCGGTTGAATGCTTGGAATATGCCGATATGGTCTGTGTGGGAGAAGGCGAAACAAGCTTCAGCGAGTTAGTATCAGAAATGTCCAATGGTAAGCGGTGGGAATCCTTGTCCATCCAGGGAATACAAAAGCGTGATGGCAGCCAGATTTTGTCAACCGCACCGGGTCCTCTGATTATGAACCTGGACGAATTGCCGTTTCCTGATTATGATCTAGAACATCAATTCATCTTGTATAAAGGAAATATTGTCAAATTAGACAGCCAGCTATTGGCAAAATGCCTGGGCTACTGTTATCAGCCCTTATTTTCCAGGGGTTGTCCATATGCTTGCACATATTGTTGCAATAATGCGGTGAATAAACTATACGGATATAAATTACCATTACGCAAGCGGAGTGTGGACAATAAAATTAAAGAGTTAAAAGCGGCAGTTGAGCTTATGCCTGAGCTTCTAACTATTAGCATCGCAGACGATTCATTTTTGACACAATCTTTAGAAGATGTAAGAGATTTTGCCGCAAAATACAAGAAGGAAATAAGCTTGCCGTTAAATACGCTTTCTACGCCCAGTGCAGTTTCCATATCTAAACTGGAAGCCTTAGTCGAGGCAGGTATGCACAGTATAGCCATAGGGATACAATCTACTAGCCCGCGCATAATGGATCTATATCACCGCAAAGATTCAGTAGATGAGCTACTGGCAGTAAGTGCCCGTATTGCACAGGTAGCGCAGGAGAAAAAGAAATTCATATCGCCCCGTTTTGATTTTATTCTGGATAACCCATGGGAGACTGCCGAAGATATTAAAGCAAACATACGTTTCTGTATGAAACTAAAAAGGCCATATTTTCTGGCGCGTTTTTCCCTGACTTTTTACCCGGAGACGGAGCTTTATGAGAAAGCATGGGCAGAAGGCATTATTACTGATGATCTAAATCAGGTCTACAGGCGAAGTCAGCTTCTACCCAATTTTAATTATTATAACGGCGTGTTCAGAGCGTTATGTTCTAATGCTCCGAATTTGGTAGTCTCTTTTCTACTGTGGAAGCCTGTCCGACGTCTGAGCCCAGCCCGTGTACCATATATGATTGCCTCGGTGTCTCAAATAGGGAAGCTATTCAAGGGGTTCTGGGGTTTTCTGATAAGGCGTGATTGGAAGATGATACGTTTTTACCTGCTTGAACGACTTACAAGACTGAAAAGGGAAAAACGCGTCGTAAGGCCGATGTTTCGCGGAGCTCCCGGAGCCAGCTCTAAATTACCTGCCATTTCTAAAAAATGGCAGGTAAGATTATTTCCTTAAGGGCTTTAGTTAATATGGCCAAGAATAAAGCTCTCTTCCATTTAGTTAAAGAATAACTATTATGGTTTGTTGAGTGTGATGGGGAGATGCATTGTGAACAATTGTTCAGTAGAGAACTGTAGTATCTATTAAAACGTAAGCCATATGTTAAAATAGTCCATATTTTATGAATAAGAGTAAGGCATGATGACGGATATCGGATATGTTGTAGTGGGGACGCCTGTTTCTAGAGCTGGCGCATTTGTCATAGATAAGTTTCTTGAGAATCAGAGAGATATTCAGAGTAATTACCCTTCGTCTGAGCTCATTATGGCTACCGATCAAGAAGACTTTGTCGATGAACTGAGAGGGATGTTAGGACGGTGGGGAGTAAAAGGTGATGTTATTGTATCTCCGCTCATTAAGCCAGATTATGCTCGTTCTATTAAGAATTGGAAGGTAACATGTAGCAGAGAAGCTATAAGACAGTATGTTTTATCTAAGACTAAAGCCAGTTATCTGTTCTTTATTGATACTGATATGACTTGCGATCCCAGAGCCATAAGTATATTGGAGAGAGAGATTGAAGGTTATGATATTGTTGCCAGCGGCTACGCTGGCCGTCTCCACGGAGTGCAAACTGGCGGAATAGGATGTTCTTTATTTACTCGCAAAGCATTAGAGAAGATAACATTTAGATGCATCGAATTCTACAATCACAGTACGATTGATGAGGGCGAAGTATTAGAGATGGATGCATTCAGCAAGAGGTTAAAGTTCAAATACGGATTTCTGCTCGCTGTTGACCATTATAGTACCAATGTGAATTATCGGCATATAGATCCGCATCCAGTGAGTGTGCTGAGAAGAATCTCCAATGCCAGGTTATTCAGGTATTTGCTTCTGAGAGCTAGCGTAATGTTTAGGTTTAATATAGCTAGTTCTCTGCATGGATTAATATCTAAGCGGCTTCCACATCATTAGCATACTGGGTGGCAGTAATCATTTGGCAACAATGTTCTTGATGCGAATGCTCTAGTTTTAGAGAGCGGCATTAGATATTACGGGTTCTTTCGGATGTCATAACTGGATGTGGAGCAGACTCATTGAAAAGAAAGATGCAGTCTCCGAGTCTCAAAAAATTGATTATTGCTCTTATATGGTTGTGTTGTCGCGAAAGATGTTTTGGCTACATGGAATTGATAGGCGTATAATGAGCAAGGTGTGAATATGAGACTGAAAGATAAAGTTGCGATTGTTACAGGAGCGGGGAGAGGGATCGGGAAGGCGATAGCTTTGGCTTATGCTCATGAAGGAGCCAATGTAGTAACGATCTCCCGTACGTTATCAGAGATTGAGAAGACATCTGAGCAGATTCGTGCTAATGGAAGACGGGCTATCACTATAAGAGCGGATGTATCAAATTCAGTAGAGATTGAAAATACTGTTGCGCTCGTTGTCAAAGAATTCGGTAAAGTCGACATACTGGTGAATGCTGCTGGAATTCAAGGTCCGATAGGCCCTATTATTGAGAATGATATTAACCATTGGATTCAAACTGTTCAGGTTAATTTAATCGGTACTTTCCTCTGTGTTAGAGCGGTTTTACCGACAATGATAAAACAGGGATGTGGTAAAATTATCAATTTCTCAGGAGGAGGAGCGACTTCACCTAGACCATATTTTACAGCGTATGCCGCTTCAAAAGGAGCGGTGGTGCACTTTACCGAGAGCCTAGCAGAAGAGTTAAAGGCATATAATGTGCAAGTTAATGTTATCGCTCCCGGCGCAGTGAATACTAAGATGCTTGACCAAGTATTAAAAGCAGGGGGTTTGGCAGGAGCACACGAATTTAAAAAGGCACAGGAGCAACTAGAAAAAGGAGGTGCTCCTATAGAAAAACCAGCAAGGTTAGCTGTCTTCCTTGCTTCCAATGAATCGAATGGCCTTTCTGGGAAACTTATCAGTGCTGTCTGGGACAATTGGCAAAATATGGCTACTCAGATAAACGAGATTATGTCATCTGATATTTACACGGTACGGCGAGTTATAAAATAGAATCCATAGCACAGAATACGTGATTTAGGGGATAATTAACTAGAATTTTACGCGGGAGAACCTATTGAACATCGGTATAATTGGTGCTGGACTTCAGGGGAGGCGTCGAGCAAACGCTGTAAAACAATTTAAAAGTGATCAACTCGTAATTATTGCTGATATAGACATCAACAGGGCAAGAACATTAGCTACAGAGATGCATTGCCAAACCACAGATAATTGGGAAGATGTAACAACAAGAAAAGACATAGATGCCGTTATTATTTGTACTCCTACCTATCTTCATCTGCCTATGAGTCTTTCAGCTATTGAAAATGGTAAACATGTCCTGTGTGAAAAACCTATCGGGAGAAATCCGACTGAGGCCGAAAGCATAGTGAACGCAGCTCAAAGCAATAATGTTATGCTTGGAGTAGGATTGAACCATCGTTTCCATCCGGCTATCAACAGAGCTCACGAATTGGTTGAGAAAGGAGTTATTGGTGAGTTAGATTTCATCCGTTGCCGTTATGGTCATGTCGGCAGACCGGGTTATGAGAAAGAGTGGAGGGGTAACGCCGAGAAGGCTGGTGGCGGCCAATTGTTAGATCAGGGTGTACATGTCTTAGATCTCATTCGTTGGTTTATGGGTGATTTTAAAGAAGTAACCGGTTTTATTGCCACAAGGCATTGGGCAATCTCCCCTCTAGAAGACAATGCATTTGCATTATTACGCACTAATAAAGGACAAATTGCTTCGCTCCATGTAAGTTGGACCCAATGGAAAAACTTGTTTTCTTTGGAGATTTTTGGTAAAGAAGGCTATTTGTTAGTAGATGGTTTGGGTGGAAGCTATGGAACGGAAAAGCTTATTTGGGGCAAAAGGCCACTACAATCGGAACCTTTTAAACAAGAGATTATCGAATTTACATCAAGTGACAACTCTTGGTATTATGAATGGGAAGACTACGTTATGTCTATAAGAGATCGGAGACAACCACTAGCTAGGGGTAACGATGGATTACAAGCGATTAAGCTAGCTTATGCAATATACGAATCTAATCATAGTAACAGGGCAGTTCAACTATGAGTAAATGCCTTATTACCGGTTGTGAAGGCTTTATAGGTTCTCACATGGCGGATTATTTGCTTAAGAAAGGAATAGATGTATATGCTAGCGTCTATGGCGATACGAAAAATATTAGACATCTAAAGAGCATTATTTCAATTATTACTTGCGATGTAAGAGACAAAGACAGACTAGAAAAGATCATGATTGATATTAAGCCTAACTTTGTATTTCACTTTGCTGCCCAGAGCCTAGTAATTCCATCATGGGAGGATACGAAGGAAACCGTGGATACCGACATTCTTGGCACTTTCTATGTATTGGATGCTATAAGAAAAGCTGATATTAATCCCACTGTGATAGTAGCGTGCTCCAGTGCTGAATATGGTTTAAATTACTCTAATGAAATTCCCGTAAAAGAGACGAAGGAATTCCGTCCATCCAGTCCTTACGGGGTTAGCAAAATAGGCACTGATATGTTCGCATACCTCTATTGGCAGGCATACAAGATGAAAGTAATACGAATCCGCCCCTTCAATATCACTGGACCCAGGAAGGTGTTGGACGCGTGCTCTGATTTTGCCAGAGGTATAGTGGCAATTGAAAATGACAAGGCTGAAACTCTAGACGTAGGCAATTTAGAAACTATTCGAGATGTGATTGATTTTAGAGATGGAACAAGAGCTATTTGGTTACTAGTTGAAAGGGGTATACCAGGAGAGGTATATAATATATGTAGTAACCAAGGATATAAGATAAAGGACATTCTGGAAGAATTTGTCTCCCTTTCTAATAGGCAAATAAAGATTCGACAAGTTCCCGAAAAGATGCGCCCCCTCGATGATCCTGTACAAATTGGAGATAATTCCAAATTGCGTTCTCTGGGGTGGAATCCAGAGATTCCACTAAAGAGGACTCTGTCTGATATCTTAGACTACTGGCGCCTTGATGGCAAAAAGGCATATCATTGAGACTGTTTGCTGATTGGGGATGATAGGGTGCAAGCTGTAATACTGGCAGGCGGACTCGCAACGAGATTGCGTCCCATAACTGAACATATACCTAAGTCTTTAATACAGATTCACGACAAACCTTTCTTGCAATACCAATTGGATCGCCTGAGGAATGAAGGCGTAACGGATATAATATTGTGCATCGGGCATCTGGGAGATCAAATTGTAGAGTACTTTGGTGATGGTCACAAGTATGGTGTTAATATAACTTATAGTTATGATGGCGATCGTCTCCTCGGCACAGCCGGCGCTTTAAAAAAAGCGGAGAGGTATCTTTATAAAGATTTTTTCTTGACATACGGAGATTCATACCTATTCATTGATTACCGAACAGTGATGTCTTGGTTCAAGCAATTTGATAAACAAGGACTCATGGTAATTTATAAGAACTATGATCGGTATGATAAGAGCAATGTGTCAATTGAAAGCAATCTAGTAAAATCATATAGCAAAGCACACAAAACAAAAGACATGATTTATATTGATTATGGCGCCAGTATATTGAGACGGAAGGTGCTTAATCTAATACCAGCAGGGGAAATATTTTCTTTAGAGAAGCTCTTTGCACAACTTATTGAGCAAAAACAGCTTCTTGCCTACTTGGTAAAAGAGCGCTTTTACCAAGTAGGATCCATTGATGGCATTGAAGAATTTAAACAATATATCTCTCAATGGGAAGGTAGACAATGATAATCTCTTGTGCTCCGGCAAGAATAACATTGGGGGGTGGCGGAACGGATCTGCCATCTTACTATTCCAGATACGGCGGTTTTCTCATATCTGCTGCTATTGATAAATATGTATATATTTCTGTAAATAAAAGATTCCAAGGGAATATCCGCCTTGGCTATTCTCAAACAGAGCTAGTTGATGATATATCTCAAATCAAACATCCGATTCTCAGAGAGGCTTTGAGGCTTGTTGGAATTAATAGTTCCATCGAGATCTTTTCAATGGCCGATATTCCTGCCAGTGGTGGGCTAGGATCATCCGGGAGTTTTACCGTTGCACTACTTAATGCCTTACACACTTATAAAAAGGAGTTATATACACAAAGGCAACTAGCTGAGGAAGCTTGCCATATTGAGATTGATATACTTAGAGAGCCGATTGGCAAACAAGATCAGTACATAGCTGCTTTTGGTGGAGTGACTTGTTTCACTTTTAAGAAGAATGGAGACGTGATTGTTGAGCCACTGAGAATATCTGATGAATTGTTGTATCAGCTTGAACACAATCTCGTGTTTTTCTACACCGGTATTGAAAGAAGTGCCTCTCCTATATTAATTGAGCAAGACAATAAAACAAAAGCCGATGATATAAATGTTATAGACAGTCTTCATAAGATCAAAGAAATCGGATTGGAAAGCAGAAGGCTGCTTGAGAAAGGTGACCTAGGTGGATTTGGGGAATTGCTCGATGTACACTGGCAAATGAAGAGGAAACTCTCAACAAAGATTTCTGATCCATTTATAGATGAATGTTATGAACTTGCCAAGAAAAAAGGGGCACAAGGAGGTAAAATTATGGGGGCTGGGGGGGGTGGGTTTTTTATGTTCTACACCGATGGACATAGACTGGAACTTACAGAAGCATTGAGAGCCAAGGGCTTGATACCAACTTGGTTCAGTTTTGACTTCCAAGGTGTCAGAACTCTAGTCAATGTAAAAAGTTCGAGATAGTGCGAGTTTTTTGACGTCACACTATAGGAGTAAATGGATATTATGGTCTATACAAATGAATATCTCTCAGAAGTGAAATTAATTGTTGACCAGATAGATCCTAATGCTATCGAGAGGATGATCGACTTAATCGTCGAGATTCGCAAGAACAAGGGCCGTATATTTTTCTTGGGTGTAGGTGGTGGGGCTGGGAATGCTTCTCATGCTGTAAATGACTTCAGGAAAATTGCTGGCATTGAGTCTTACTCGCCCTGTGATAATGTATCTGAGTTAACAGCTCGGACTAACGATGACGGATGGGAAAAAGTCTTTGTTGGATGGCTTAAAGGCTGCAAGCTAAACAAAAATGATGGCGTGCTTGTTTTTTCAGTAGGTGGCGGCAACATCGAAAAAAACATCAGCGCAAATATTGTTCAGGCTCTGGAATATGCTCAAGCCGTAGGGGCAAAAATTTTGGGGATAGTAGGTCGAGATGGGGGCTATACGGGGCAGACCGCAGATGCGTGTGTAATTGTTCCAACCGTGAATCCAAATACTGTTACTCCACATACAGAGGCATTTCAAAGTGTAATCTGGCATCTCATCATATCTCATCCAAGGATCCGCGTCTCAGAAATGAAGTGGGAATCAATAGGAGGGAAATAAAATATGCCTATTTTTTTGGACTCTGGCAATGTAAAGGAAATAGAAAGGTTTTTAAGGATGGGGATCATTCGTGGCGTAACTACAAATCCTACAATCTTATTAAAAGACGGGGTAATCGGGGGAATGAAGGGGATCAAGGAAAGAGCTGTAGAGATTGCCAGAGTGATTGCTCCATATCCTCTATCAATTGAAGGTACTACCAATGATCCTCAAAAAATGCTTGAACAAGCGCAGGAATTCGCAGGGTGGGCAAATAATATCAATGTCAAGGTAACAATACATGGCCCTAATGGCGAGTTGCAAAACCTAGAAATTATCCATGAGTTAGAAGAAAAACGTGATATTCGTGTTAATGTTACTGCAATGATGAGTGCCCAACAATGTCTCCTGGCCGCTATGGCAGGAGCTACGTATGTGTCTCTATTTGGTGGTAGAGTCAATAACATGGGTTACAATGCTTGTGAGGAGATTAGTAAGCTCCGCCAAGTCCTGGACGATTTTGGCTTAAAATCGCAAATAATCATAGGCTCTACACGTGAGGTATTAAATATAATCGAATGGCTTGGCGCTGGTGCTCATTTTGTGACTGTGGTCCCAAATTTGTTAGAAGGAATGATCGTTCATCCTTACAGTAAAGAGACTGTGCAAATGTTCTTAGCTGACGCAGCTAAGGCGGAGAAGATGGGAAATCGTCCACAGGTCAAAACAAGACGTGAATAAAGCGGTATTTCTTGACCGGGATGGGGTTATAAATGAGCTTATCTATTACCCAGAGCATGGGATAGTCGATTCGCCGTTTACTCCTGAGCAGTTCAAATTGTTTCCGTGGGCGGGAAGATCTATTAAGAAACTATCAAAGGAAGGATATAAAGTAATAATAGTATCCAATCAACCGGGAATAGCTAAAGGATATTTGTCACGGGATGGTTTTGAGCGAATCAGAGAGAAAATGATCACAGAACTGGAAGCCCAAGGGGCATTTCTAAATGGAGAATACTACTGCTTTCATCATCCTGAGGCAAAGGTTAAGGGACTTAAAGCTAAGTGTAAATGCAGAAAGCCCGAGCCCGGGCTTCTGCTCAAGGCAACAGAGGAGTTGGATATAAACTTATCACTATCTTGGATGATAGGCGATGGACTCACAGATATTACGGCGGGGAAAGGCGTGGGATGCAGAACAATACTTCTAGGAAGAATGAAGTGCGAACTCTGTTTCTTGATGGATGAGCTACATGCAAGGCCGGACTTCGTTGCGAAAACCCTGATTGAAGCAGTGAAATTAATTGTTAAGCAATAGTAAATCGAGTCTGTTCGGCATTGTCATAGGTGAAATGGTTCAAATTTGAAACAACAAACCTTAAGTACGCCGCTTGTGACGCTTTGTCATTCTTACAACAATGTAGCCACTAACAAGTCCCTGCACTAAAAACCATATATAACCTACTCCGATAATTCCAGTTGCTGATATAGTCAGGTAGCTTCCAATAAGCATGGCAAGGGCGATAACACCGCTGAGTATTGTCAATTCCGTGATCCTTTTTTCTACCTGCAGAACAGTATAATAAACGCCATTTATCCCCATGAAAATACTCGATATTGCTAAGACCTGTAGAAGCGGTAACGCACTTTCATAGTAACTTTTCCCGAATGCTAACAGGGTCCATTTGCCACATGCTAAAAGGAGTGCGACGGCAGGGATGAGCAGGATGAAGATGAACTTATAAGACCGGCGTACATTCTCATCCAGCTTCTCTTCTAAATGCGACCCTTCTGCGAACAGGGATTGGGCCACTGCACCGGGGATAACAAGCAATAAACCGGCTATCATCCATGCCATGCCGAAAAAGGCGTTCTCATCCGCACCAAGGCGGTTAACAATCAGTAGTGGCAAAGTGAGACTTGGAACTGCTGAGAGCAAAATGATAAAGTAGTTCCCAAAAGAGTATCTCCACATGCTCTTAACTATGTCGAAGTCAACTTTGACTTTGACCCTATAGCCCCTAAGTACCCGCGGCAGAAATAGAAACAAGCTAATGAAAAACCCTATCCCGACAGCAATACCCCATGAGCTCACTATGCCGAAAGCATAGAAGAAATAAACCATAATGAATGGGAGCACCAGTTTAAGCACAGATTGGATGGCGTTCTTATAAAGGACAAAAACAGCCTTCCTGCGGGCGATGAATATCTGGTCCATCAGATGTGAAATTGTCCATAAAACGGTAAAAGCAATAAATGCCAGCGCAAATATGGCATTGTTATTGATAAAACCCATCTCAGGAGACAGCACATCCACCGCGGCGACGAATAATATTGATAGCACAAGTGAAACGATACCGCTGAGGACGAAACAGGAGTTTATCATTTGTGCCGGTTTCTCGGCTTTTGGCAGGAAACGAATGAGTGCAATATCCAGACCCAAACGGCTAAATGCAGCCAGCAGATATATTGCATTTATTATGGCATTACCCCAACCTACCTCCGCTTCACTGTAGTACCTTGCCACGACTATCCAGAAGATAAATCCTAATACTGTGGTTACCGCAGTATTTGCCATAAGAAAGAGGGAGTTTCGATATAGAGGGTCTTTGAGGTGCTGTTTCAGTAGGTGAATACGTCGCTTAAAAAAAGATACGGAGATTCCCTCAAAATTGCGTATTCTCATATTATGTCACTTGCATCGTAAGGTTAGCTCTTACTAGACGTTCGACGATTATACATTAAGGTAAGGCATTGAGCAAATAATATAGAGAAGGGAGCGAAACGCAATGATGAAGCGGAGGCTGCATTTCTATATTTGTGTAAAATCTCTCGGCAGTGATTATGGCGTATATTCAAATATCTTCACATAGGAGGTTACCATATCACCAAAGTTAACCATTTGATCAGAGCTGTGGATCAGCTTATAGTGATCTAGTTTTTCTAGCGGTACAGGACTCATAAAGGGATATATCCCGACGATTCTATACTCCGGGTGTTCATTGATAAATGCTTCGGCCTCCGCATAAGTAGTAAATGGCCTCCCCTCATTAGCGACATCCGTGAGCACTTTGATTTTTTGCCCGTTTTGATCTGTCATCTCTGTATACGATATGACCCATGTAGAACTGTTGGGAACTACTGCCTGGCATTCGAAATTGTATAGCCTGGAGCACATGCATTGATAATACTTAGGATAGTAGAACATAAAAGAACCACTACCGTTCTCGGTTTGATAGTAATACTGCTCAAAATAATCTGCAGGATTATCACCGGACCAAGTTGCCATAGTGTGGAATTTACTGACATCGGTCTCAATATCGATTACAACATACCTTGATCTCAATTCGTCCATAATCCAATTCGCCTGCGATTCGTTCGGAGCAATCATATAAGGGCTGGCGCCAGGTATAATGGAGCCATTTGCCGTTCTTCCACCTATCCCCATCTGGTGAGGGTTTGCATTCGGTATGCGGTGAGCTATCCGGGTAATCCAATGGCCATAGTCCCACCAGCTCATAACACCATATGCCGACTCCGGATAGTCGTACGCCTCTCCAGCCTGAGGTTTGTCGTAAAGTGCATAGTAGAAATCAGGGTCCCCAAAGGGATCCGGTGTATTATCCCTCATCCAGACCAGCGAGCTATACCAGCCCTCATTGGGGCCATACACATCTGAAGCTAAAGCCCTCGTCTGTCCAATGAGAGGATAGAATGCTAGGAAGAAAACGATAATAGCTGTCAGGGCATTGGAAGCATAGCTAATCAAGCCACGGTACTCGCCCAAAATACTACGCGATACTTCTTGCGCAGGCTCGCCTTTCCTCTTTGCAGCCTTTCGCTTCTTCCTTTGCTCCGCTGGAGTAGGTTCCCGAGAAGATATCCATTCAGTAATCTTCGAGAGCCATCCCGGTATCTTTGAGCATAGGTACCCACTAAGCAGGGCGGCATTCACGGCAAAATAATATGCGAAGCGGACCTGCGATATCATCGCCACCAGCGTCACAAAACTCCAGAAAACTAGCAATACCTTACCCGAGCTTCTCTCAAAGTAGGCGTATACGACAATAAAGGCACCATAAACCACGTAGAGCACGATCCTGAACCAACTGGGCATGTCTGTCAACACGGGTATCAGGATTGTCAGCAGGATTAGAATCCCCAAAGCGATTAGTAAAAGTTTCCCGCCAACTTTTTTCCTAGCAGCATCAAATATCATCACGAACAACGACAAGGGAACGATGAAGAGACCGGTGGTGAAATATCGCCATATTGTATGAGATGTAAACGGCATATCTCCAAAATCTACGAACAGCGGCCTTGCCTCCATAACAGTAAGTGATACAGACGAGGTCTTAAACATATCGAACTTGCTCATCATCTCATGGTACATAGAGGGAGCAGCGATATATACAATGCCCAAGCCGATCAGGCCCAATCCTGCCAACGCCAGCGGATAGTAAACTTGTTTGAGTTTGAAGTGCTCCATCACCCTAGAGACAATACTCAAGACTGATAAGGATAGCAATGCAATCAGCAGTGCTAACCACACAGGTCTGCCAATAACAAGCAAATCGATATTGGGGGCGACCATTATCAGTGCAACAAGGAACATCAGCACCCCAATGATCCCCAAATAATCTGTTGATCGACCTCTTAAATGATCGACAACGTATTGAACTAGTATATAGGCAAATACTATGAACACAAACAGCAACCCGCCGATCCAAGAGAGGAGATATATTCCCAGCGTCATACCAGCCAGGAGGGCATAAATAAGGGGCATACGTATCGTTTTCCACTCGGGGCTGCGAAACAGATTACGCCAACTTTTATTTCGGATCCAACTCATCCATTCGCCACTGTGGAAATGACCAAAGGAAATCTCTTTCTCCCTTGCGCTTTTGATCGCAAGGATGAAGAACATGACCAACGTTGTACTGAACAGCACCTCGGCAATGTGATGGTCGGTGAATCCCAGCTTTGAACGGAAGAAGAATTCACCCGGCATAATGGCGATAAGGCCAGCGGATAGCAATCCTGCCGTACGGTTGAAAAGCGCTTTCCCTATGAAGTACACCGGTATGATAACCAGAGCCCCCAGAACGCAAGGGAAATAGGCCCCCACTGTCTCTATTGTCCCTATCGATGGATGCCCAAATCCTATAAGCCACACAAAGAATCCGAGGAGCCACTCGAAGAAGGGAGCGAATTGAACATTCATTCCTGTGGGATAAATACTGTAGGGGTCGAAGGAAATCCTTTGCGGGAAGTGGCAAACCATGTTCTCAACCACTCGCATGTGATACCAGGGGTCGTTTTCAGTGAACACGACATAGTTTCCCCCGAAGACGCCGTCATGTGATGGAACCGTCCGCAGGTATAAGGAAACGCAAAAGAAAGCAAATATTAAGGCGCCACAAATTGCTCTACGAGGTTCCAGAGACAGAAACAGTATGAGGACTATGAAGGTGATGATTAGTCCCAGGATGGCGTTGTTTGCCAGCCCTCCCGCTACAAAGAGAAAAACGAAGGTTAAGATGCCAAGAAGAAGTATCAGGCCGATCCTGGTCTTTTTGGAGAACTTGCCTTTAATACTTTCTATTTTTTCTGCAAGAAAATCCATTCCGCTCCATCATCAGTATCACTGCCCACGTTGGGCATTTTACACTATCCAGTCGATAGTCGCAAGATGCCAGCAGCTCTTATAGCAGTAATGCACAACCGATTTTAAATAAGGGTACACGCGATCGTGATCCACAGTTACCGTCAGGGCAAGAACAGCCTGGTGGCAGTTTCGGTAACCTTCAACACCAGCCATGGATAAATGCCGAGAAGCAGGACACCGAAGCAGGCAAGGGAAAGGGCAACACTAAGCGACGTTGATGACCTCACCCTTTCTTCAGATACTGGCTCGCCCAAGTACATGAGTTTCACTATCCTCAAGTAATAGTACGCCGCGATGACCGTGTTGATTAAGCCGATGACCACCAGCCAGATCAGGTCGGCGTCCACGCCGGCTTTGAAGATGTAGAGCTTGGCCATGAATCCCGCTGTCGGTGGAATCCCCGTGAGGGAGATGAGACACAGCGCCAGTGCCAGAGCTAGCAACGGCGATCGTTTCGCCATCCCGGAATAATCGGCGATCGCGTCGCTGCCGATCCTATTTGATATAGCGATGATGGCGATAAATGCTCCCAGGTTGGTTACTGCATAGCAGGCTAAATAGAATACGACGGCGCTGCTTCCCGTATTTGTAGCCGCTGCCAGACCTATCATGAGGTAACCGGCATGGGCAATGCTGGAGTATGCCAAGAGACGCTTGATGTTTGTCTGCGCGATGGCAACTATGTTACCTATGGTCATAGTGATGGCCGCGAGCACAGCGAAGACCATGCCCCAGTCCACGCTTGCTGGTCCCAGAGCCTCAAAGAAAACCCTCAATATCACCGCAAATCCAGCCGCTTTGCTAGCCACTGACAGATAGGCAGTGATCGGCGTCGGTGCCCCTTCGTACACATCGGGGACCCACATCTGGAAGGGCACAGTAGCGATCTTGAATCCAAATCCGCCTATCAAGAACACGATACCAGTGAGCAGGGCAGTGTTGCCTGATATTCCACCAGCCGAAACTACTTGCACTATCTCGCTCAGATGAGTCTTGCCAGTGAGCCCGAAGACCATTGCCATGCCATAGAGGAGCACCGCGCTGGCCACCGCCCCCAGCAGCAGGTATTTCAATCCTGCCTCACTTGATTTCGGGTCTTTAAGGAATCCAGCAAGGACGTACAACGATATACCGGTCAATTCCAGCGATACGAATATAGATATGAGCTCACGCGTGGATGCCATCAACATCATCCCCATCGTCGCCAGCAGCAACATGGCATAGAACTCGCCACGGAAAGCGGCAAATTTACGGGAGTAATCGATAGATGACAGGATAACCAGTGCGGTCACTACCAGGAAAAACAGCTTGAAAAACAGGGCGAACTGGTCGATAACTAAAGCTCCGCCGAACGAGGTGGCTACAGCGCTGTCGAGGGAAGTTGCGTACTTACCCCACAGGGAAATGGTGAAACCTGCCGGCACGAGGAGCCCCACCAGGCTCACTGCCCCCAGGATCCATTTCTGCTTGGTGAACAGGTCTAGAAGTATCACCACCAAGGCGACGACCAGGAGGCTTATTTCCGGCGATAGTAGATAAAGATCCAATGCTCGCTCCTTACACCACCTGCGCTATCTTCAGCAATCTCCGAGTGTCCTCGTGAAGCTCCTCCCATATCTGGGGCAAGTCTTCAGGGTGAATCCAGATACCTTCTCCAACATCGCTGGCAGGATGGAACTGGCCACCCGCCAGCTGTGCCAAATAATC
>CAYHAT010000037.1:0-15033 GCA_964354675.1 uncultured Actinomycetota bacterium
ATCATCACCAGGGTCTGGGTCAATGCCTCCTCCCAATCCTCTTCCCTGGCGGGATCGAGGGCCGCCCCGGCACTCCCGACTCCTCCGCTGTGGGCGTCTATCAGCGCGGTCGCCACGATGCACGCGGGATTCAATCCCAACCTTGCCGCGAAATCGGCCGATACCCTTCCCGCGACTTCTCCCACCTGCTTGACCGTGTATCTCGAGAGATGTTCTTCGTACAGGTCACTCAGACCGGCCTGCGTGAAAAACCCTGCGTCCCAACCGCCCTCTTCAAGGTGGGCCAGGTACCCCCACTTGCAGACCAGCGTGCAGTTGCTGCGCACCTTCGAGCCGGTCGCCATAAAGGTCAGAAAGTCCGCCAGATCGAATGCCTCGCCTATCTCCCCGAAAGTCCCGCTCATGTGGTTCTTCAGCCAAAGGAGCTTGGGGAGCTCGTGCTCGGGGCTTACGGCCCCGCCGAGATAGCGGATTGGTTCACCCCCTGTGGAGCTTATGGATTCCGCCTCCGGGACGGCGCGGTGGTCCATCCACATGATGACGTTGCGCTCAGGGTCCCCGCTGGGGGAGGTGGGCAGCGGTTTGCCGTCTCTTGCGAGCAATACCAGGGAGCAGGTGGCATCGAAGGACACGCCCATGACCCTGGTGCGGTCCCCCGCCTCCAGTACCTCGTCAAGCGTCTCCAGCGCCTTCTCCCAGATCTCCGCGGAGGACTGTTCGTAATGATCTACCGAAGGATTGAGGACCGAGATCTCGCGAGTCACGGTGGCCAGCATCTCTCCCCGGCCATCGAAAAGGCCGGCCCGGAGGCCGTGGGACCCGACGTCCAACGCCAGGTACAGTGGATCAGGCTTAGAAGAAAAAGACTTTATTGGTACCACCCGACGCTACTCATATGCAACCCGCTTTCGCATCATATTAACATATCGCATTCTTCTCCAAGAAGCATGGGTAGCGGGAAAGAAACGGCTTGAGATGCGGGGTCGGGCCAGGCCTCGACAGGGTGACTGAGAATAATGTGCGAGGCCTTTAGCGAAGCCGGGGGTCAGCCCTCCATTTTCCACATCGGGGGTCAGGCCTCCACATAAAGTATGGATGAGTTCACAACAGTCTCTGGAGAGTATGTGGAAAGCCGCCACGTCGCTGCGCTCCTCACGACAAGTTCCGGGCTGACCCCAAAGGTTTGCTCGGCTCTTCGACCTTTTTGCGCGTGTTTCGTCTGCGCTGGACAGTTAAAGTTTTGAGGCCTGACCCCAAAAGGTTGCGTCCGGGACGGATCAGAATCCCAGGCTCTCGCCCACCAGGAACACCTTGAAGTCGGTCATTATAGGCCGCTGCCGGATGATGGTGGTGATGCGGCAGATGCTGGAGGGCTTGGTGCAGTCGTAGCACCTGCCCTTCTCCACGCACGGCGTCTTCTCCATGCCGGGCACGGCCAGGCTGTAACGGATGGCGTTGGCCGGAGCAGCCACCTCGCGGATGCGCTCGAAGGCGGCATCCAGGTCGGCCACCAGCTTGTTGTACCCCGCTACGATGATCACCGTCCCGGGGCCGAATGAGATGCCCGCTACCCGGTTCCCGATGCCGTCTATGTTCACCACCTCGCCGCGCATGGTGATGGCGTTGGCGCTGGAGAGATAGAACGGGCACAGTAAGGCCTCCTTGCGCACGCGCGTGGTCTCCGCGAAGTCCATCCCCACCTCGTGGGCGTAGACCTGGTTGCCCCGCTCCTTCAACGCGTCGAGCAGACCTATCTGGCGCATGGTCCACGACCCACCGCACCCCACCGCCGCTTCGGGGGGGATGACCTCCAGCACCGCCCGTACGGCGTCCTCACGGCCGGGGAAGAAGCGGGCGTCGAACTCCCTCTTGCCCAGGATATCCGCGGCAGTGGAACAACGGGTCCGTACGTATTCATCCCATACCTCGCCCATCTCGGAATAGCTCATCCCTCCTCCTTTCGGATGGCCTTAAACGCTGACCCTATTTATAGATCGCAGTTCCCAAAGGATAGCCCTATATTATCAGGCAAGCGGCGCCTGCCTCCGACAACCGCAGCTATCCGCAACCGCAGGTTGCCTCACCCCGGCGGGTGAGCGCGGCCCTCATCATCGCGTAGGCGCAGCCCACGTCGCTGTCCACCTTGATCGCGCCGGCCTCGCAGTTCAACTGGCAGGCGCCGCATTCCATACAGGCGTCCCGGTCGACGAGCCGCACCGCAACGTCGCCGTCCTCGAACACGCCGTGAGGGCAGACGATCGTGCACAGGCCGCAGCGGTTGCAGAGAGCCGGGTCATACTCGAGCGTGTTGATCTTACCTCTGGCCATTCTTATAACCTTTCGTAACGCGCGCCACTCGCTGCGCGATATTCATCAGCAGGCCTACGCCCGACATCCCCGCCATTATCGGTATATACATGTTTATCTCGCGCCGCACGCCGCTGGGAGAAGTGAAGGTCGTGCTGCCCGTGAAGTTCAGTCCCAGGAAGGCCGCGATAGGCGGGAGCGCGAAAGCGTACGACGCCGCCTTCAAGACGCGCAATGGCAGGCCCGCGCCGTCGTCCTTGGCGAGGGAGGCGACCGCGGCGCCCAGGCCGACCAGCCCGCCGAGGAAGAATCCCTTGACGCTGAACTCTTCGCCGGGCAGCCACGGCAGCAGCAGGGGGAACCCCGCGAGGCCCGCGGCGGACGCTGAGGCGATCCCCACCGCGCCGATGGGGTCGCCGGCGATATATGCGAGGATCGAGGCACCGGCTACATAAGGAAGGGCCGATTTCGTATCAACCGGGATGATGATCGCCCTATCTTTCAAGTCAAAACGGACGTGCCTCATCTCCGGCGTGGCCTTGCTCTCCGCCATGAACTCCGGTATGTCTGCTGCCCGCACGGGTCCGAACCTCACCCGGAAACCGGAGCGCCTGCGGACTTCATGCGCGGCTACGCCGGTCGCGCAGAGCTGTGGCGCTATCAGAGTGCGGTGTTTGACGACCTGGGCCAGCCCGGTCTTCTCGATCCTCGACACCAGCTCGTCGGTCCCGAAGGTGCCTTTGCCGGCGGCGCACCATACGTTGATCCCCCTCGTATCGAGCACCAGTATGTAGGCGTCCATGCCGTCCAGAGCCTCGCGCAGCGCGTCAAACGAGAGCTTGTAGTTCGCGCTCGCGAACACGGGGGAGTCCGGGCCGGTTGCGCCGAGCCCATAGAGCCCGGGCCTCACGCGCCACTCGTTTCTCTTGACGCCCAGGCGCGCAAGCAGGTGGACGAGACGGTCAGCGGCCGTCACCTGCGATGTCGCTACCCCTATACCTTCCAGGTCCGCGGGCCCCGCGGTGTCCGGAGGGCCTCAGCAGGGAGCCGGCTCTACCTGGCAGGAGACATCGCTACACTGGCATGTCTCCGTGCTGACGTCGTCACGATCCGTCATGTTTTCCTCCTACGTGATTATATCCTTCATCATCGGCCCGAGGACTCCCCTGACCATCGCGGTGAGCGACTCGACCTTGATGAGGGATATGCAGCAGACCTCTCCATCCCTCTCGTGGCTTACGACGGCCAGTTTGTCACCGGGGCCTATGCCTGCGCGTGTCCTCAGGTCCTTCGGCAGGATCATCTGCCCGCGCTCATCGACGCTCAGTACCGACTCTATCTTCGAGGTGGTTTCCTCTCGCGGGGGGGTGCAGCAAGCGGCCTCCTTCTTGCTCATCAACATCGCCCTCCAATCAGTAATATCAGAGATATCTATTATTACTGATTATGTTACATCCGATACGGGGTGTCAAGGCAAGGGGATATCCTGGCGTGGACCCGCTCTCCATGCAACACGGTTGGGGTTGAGTATGCAGCGCTGAAGACCAGCCGAGATCCCCTGTAGCGATCTCCCGATGTCGCTATCCCATCGTCCCACGGACTGATCGAAGGATACAGGCGATCAACCCATCCTCGAGCAATGCGAGCATGGATCCCGCAGAAGCCTGATATTATGAACACGGGCTTATCCCGTTGGTGACGCGGTCTTTTACTTACATGGTTTTCAGCCGATAAAGAGATGTATGATCCAAACGCACCGAGCTCGCAAGCTCGACGGCGATGACGGGAGAGAGATTTGAACCGGCGCGAGATCGTGATGGCCGCCCTGGCCGGCGAACCCACCCCCCGTTTCCCGGTACTGGGTCCGGGTGGGCTGATCAACGTGGTCACCCGCACCGTCCTCGACCGCTTCGGCATCCCCCTACCCGCAGCCCATTACAGCGGGGTCATGATGGCCGAGCTGGCGGCAGCCGCCTACGACATGGTCGGCTTCGACAACGTCGGCACACCCCTCTGCCTGACGGTAGAGGCCGAGGCGCTGGGGGCCAAAGTGGATGTCGGTGACGGCACGGCGCTGCCGCGCATCGTAGCCTTCCCGGAGTTGCCCACCGAAGATGTCATCGCCAACGCACTGCCAGCCCTGCTCAACCACGGGCGGGTGCCCCAGGTGCTGCGCTCCGTGGAGCTGCTGCGCAGCATGCGCCCCGGTATCCCCATCATCGGCAATATGGCCGGCCCGACCACCCTGGCGGCTTCGCTCATCCGTCCTTCCTCCATGATAGAGCTGGTCAAGAGGGACCCGGGCTTCCTCAACCGGCTGCTGGAGGGGATAGTCTCCTTCCTCTGCGCCTACGCCGAGGCCATGGTGGAGAACGGGGCGGACATCATCATGATCCACGAGCCCGCCGCCCGCTCCGGGTCGTATATGGGCTTTGACCTCTTCCATAACGTCCTCCCCTACTTCAACGAGCTGAGCCGTTACGCCCACATCGGCGGAGCCAAGGTGATCCTGCACGTCTGCGGCGGACGCATGGACCAGGTGAGGATGTGCAGGGAGGCCGCCGTGGACGCCTACTCCTTCGAGGCGGAGGTGGACCCGGGCGAGGCCCGTGCCATCCTTCACAAACCCATCATCGGCACGGTGCCCGCTTCACTGGTCCACTACTTCCCGCCGGAGATGGTCCTGGAGGAGACCCTCATGGCGGTGAGGAGCGGCGCCACCCTGATGGCCCCTCCCTGCGGGCTGGGCCTGGACACCCCTTTCCAGAACCTGCGCATCATGAAGGAGGCCTCCCACCGCTTCGGGGTGTAGGCTACGAAAAAAGGAGCTAAGCAGACACCGGCGATCAGAAATGCACGGTTATCTCCTCACCGCCCAGGCGGCGCAGGCGGACAGCGTCATCGATCACCAGATAGGTCATCCCCGTCTCGTCACCGGAACCCTCCACCCAGCAGCCGCTGTTGGCCATGAGCACCGGCCGGCCGCCCACGCCGATACGGGAGAACCCTGCCCGGTGAGTGTGCCCGAAGACGAAGAGGTCGGGGATATAGCCGGGCAGGAAGTCCCGCAACAGTTCCTCTGCCTCACCCGTATTCTGTGCCACGCTGGTGTAGCGCCGCGGGCTCCCCCCGGACTTTGATGCGAAGCGCAGCAGGCGTGCGAAGAACCGCATTATGCCATAGAAGCGGTATTCCCAGGCTCGCAGCTCCGGGACGTGGGCCGTCTGCGTCAACAACTCGAAGAAAGGCTTGTTCAGGCGGTCAAGGTCGGATAGGGCGATGCCCCGCGACCTCCCCAGGATCCAGCGTGCCAGCCAGGAGGTCTTAGCCCACCAGAAGGAACGGCTGAAGAAATCGAGATGGTGACCGTGCATGAGTAGCACCGTTTTGCCTCCTACCTCGATGGAAAGGAACGGGTAATGCATCCATAAAGGAAGGTCCTGCACCAGGCATACCCTCCCCTCGCCCGCCTGCGCCGGGGCGAGGCCGAAGGATACCTCTTCCACTTCCTCCCATCCCATCTCCCGGCGCAAGCGCCTTTCCTCGCACGCCGTCCAGAGATGGTGGTCGTGGTTGCCGGCCACCAATATGCACTCCCGGGGTACCCCCCACGCGGTCAGGGCTCGGAAGAAGGGTACGCTGGCCGCCGCTGCCGTGGTAAAGCCGGTGCTCCAAAGGTCCCATACGTCACCCAGGAGGACCAGCATGTCGATATCTCCCGCTTCGCCCAGTTCCGCGAGCAACCGCTCCACCAGGTCCTCACGGGTGAGCAGCGAGCTGTCGTCACCGAAATGCAGGTCGCTGAGGACCACGACCCTCTGGAGGGTACTCTCGCCCATCTCCGCACTCCTTTGACCCATATGCTCTCAGGTGGGATGACCGAGAATAAAATACCACACTTGTTCCCGGGCCGGCGCCCCGGGGGGTTCAAGCCTTGGAGTCAGCCCGGAACTTGTCGTGAGGAGCGCAGCGACGTGGCGGCTTTCCACATATGCTTCGAGCGCTATCGAGTGAGCGGGTGCTTTGTTGGTTATGTGGAATGTGGAGGGCTGACCCCCGGGGGCTGACCCCCGGGGGCGTTTATACTGTCTCCATGATGGTCTGGGGTCTGACCTCCACTTCCAGGTCACCGTCCTCGGACAGCTCCCACTCCACGTTGGATCCCACATCCAAGGCCATCTCGAATAGGCCCTGGGCCATCCCCACGATCAGAAGATGCCCCGCGGCGTTGTCGATACGCATGCGCATGCCATTGACGCCCATCTTTATCTCCCGCAGGTTGCCCATGCCCCGGAGGGCGAGCTGGGTGCGGAAGTCCCCCTCGTCGCTGACCTCCTCGATGGAGTAGAAGCCCGTGCGGGTGAAACGCCGCTGCGCCTCCACCACCACCTCGGGGATGGTCTCGCCCAGCTCGTCCTCCAGCGCCTTGAACAGGACGTCCAGAAGCTCCGGGCCCAGGATGGCCAGGCGGCGTCCCGAGTACTTGTTCACGATCAGGCCCCTGTCCAGGTACCACCTGAACCCGGAAAGCGCCACGGGGAGGCCACAGGTAGCGCACCTCTCCAGCTCGATGTCTCCATCCCGGTGGTGATGGGGGCTTGTCTGCAGTTTCTCCTTGAGTTCCTCTGGGTACTCGGTCCATTGCGTTCTGAACTCGTACACGCCGTGCGATATCTCCTTGTAGCTTACGGCGTGCTCGCCTCCCACCAGTGCCGAGGCGACGCCGGCGATGGCCCCGGCGGCTTCCGGCACGGAAAAGGGAGCCTCGATGCGAAGGATGGAATAATCGTCCTCATCCCTCTCGTAGCGGGAATCCACGAACTCGTATTTGCCGAAACCGATTATATGGCAGTAGTTCAATACCGGTTCTAAAAATGCAGTGGGATCCATCTGCCTGGCCTGGATCATCTCCTTGACGGGTTTGGGGATCAGCTGATTCATATATTTCTCGGTTCCCCTGGCGGTGATGTTGGTGACCATGCTCTCGATGGACATGCCGATGATATCGCTGACGTTTGCGAACAGCGGGTCCAGGTTCTCGCATTCGATGAAGCCGAGGCGAGCCTCGGGGTTCACCTTCTGCACGATATCCCCGTTGTTGAGCCAGACCTGGCCCTGGCTGAAGGGTTCGGGGACCTTACACTCCGGGCAGAAATCGATATTCATTGGTCGATGTCCTCTCTTTTGCCTCCTGCAAGCGCATCTGTTCGCCGCTGCTCAATACCACAACCTCTAAACATAATCGGGATTACCGCTGCTGAGCTTGACCATCTGGGGTGGCATCCGCGAACTCCGATGTCAAAGAGCCACCGGGATGGAATACAGCGCGCCATGGCGGAAGCGGGGGTCCGATGACAAGGCTCCCAAATCTCAAGAATTGAGATATAATGCGGGTATCGGCAATCCGGAAGACGGGCTTGTTCTAAGAAAGGACGGAGATCCAGGCATGATCGCGGCGCACAACGCCCTGGACCTCATCGGCCGTACCCCGGTGGTGCGGTTGAACAAGGTGACACCCAACAATCCCCGCGTGGAGGTCTTCGCCAAGATGGAGGGCTACAACCCTTGCTCCTCGGTGAAGGATCGCATCGCCAAGTATATGATCGAGGGCGCGGAGCAGCGCGGCGAACTGACCCCCGACAAGACCATCGTGGAGGCCAGCAGCGGCAACACCGGCATCGGCCTGGCCATGGTCGCCGCTCATAAGGGGTACAAGCTGAAGATCATCATGCCCGAGTCCATGAGCGTGGAGAGGCGGCGGGTGATGCAGGCATTCGGGGCAGAGGTCATCCTCACCCCGGCGGCGCAGGGCATGAACGGCGCCATCGCCATGGCCGAGGAACTGGAGAAGGATCCGCGGTTCTACCACACCAACCAATACGCCAATCCCGACAACGTGCGGGCACATTACGAGGGCACCGGTGCGGAGATCCTGGAACAGGTGGAAGGCATCGACGCCCTGGTGGCAGGCCTTGGCACCGGCGGGACCATCATGGGGGTGGGCAGGAGGCTGAAGGAGGCCTATCCCGACCTGCGTATCGTGGGAGTGGAGCCCTATCCTAACTCCCTTATCCAGGGCCTGCGCAATCTGCAGGAATTCGTCCCGCCCATCCTGGACGTCTCCATCATGGACGAAAAACTCAACGTAGAGGACGGCTGTGCCTTCAACACCGTGCGCGTGCTCGCCAACATCGAAGGTCTCTTCGTGGGCATCTCCTCCGGCGCCGCCGTGCACGCCGCGCTCCAGGTGGCCGACGACATGGAGAGCGGCAGGATCGTGGTCATCCTCCCGGACCGCGGCGACCGCTACCTGAGCACCGACTGCTTCACCTGTACCAACCTGGAGTGCGTCTACCGGGATTTCCTCCAATCGTTGCAAGTCGAGCATAAGAAATAGCCCGCCCGCCTCGACATCATACGCCTTATGCGTCCCAGATCCCAACCAGCCCATGCGTATCCAACTGCAAGGGGTTAATGACATCGTTTCGTGCGTAGCCTATATTGAAACACCTGCCCGAGAACCGGGGGTCGGTCCGAAGCAACCTTCGCGAGCAGTATATCCGTCAGAAGACTGCGCTCTGGATCTGCAACCTGCGAGTGCGGAGCGAGGACCGTAATCCCCGGGCCCGGGCACCTCGCGTTGAAAATCTCTATAGAAAGTCCCCGTGCCCGCCGATTAAATCTATGAATATGTTGAATATAGGGGCATGCGGTTCTATCCTGTATGCGCGAGGATAAGGAGGCGGTTGGGTGCCTTCCGCTACGGACAGGCTGTCGCAGCTTCTGATCAAGAACAACGTCATAGACGAGAAGCAGTTAGCGGCGGCCCTGGAACGCCAGAAGGAATCCGGTTCCTCGCTGGGCAGGGTCCTCCTGGAGATGGGCGTGGTCAGGGAGAACCAGCTTGCCGAGGTCATCGCCCGCGAGCTCGGCCTGGGGTACGTGGACCTGCTCGAGTATAAGATCAACATCCAGGCCACCACATCCATCGAGGAATCCACAGCCCAGCGCTACACCTGCATCCCCATCGACTTCGAAGAAGGCAAGCTGGTCGTGGCCATGGCCGATCCCACCAACATCTACGCCCTGGACGACATCCGCCTGAGCACCGGTTACGAGGTCACGCCGAAGGTAAGCGCCCGGGAAGACATCATCAGCGCCATCCAGCGCTACTACCACCTGGACACCGACGTGGTGGAGGAGGCATTGGAAGGCAAGGAGTTGGATGAGGTCGAGGGGATCTCGGGCATAGTGGACGATACGCCCCTGGTGCGCTTCACCACCACTATGATCGCGGAGGCCATCAACCGGGGGGCGAGCGACATACACGTGGACCCGCGGGAGAACGAGGTGCTCATCCGTTACCGCATCGACGGCGTTTGCCAGGAGATCAAGCGCGCGCCCAAGAACATCCACCAGGGCATCGTCTCCCGTATCAAGATCATCTCCGACCTGAACATCGCGGAGAGGCGCGTGCCCCAGGACGGGCACTTCGGGATGAACTCGGCAGGCAAGTCTATCGACTTCCGCGTCGCCATCCTCCCCACCGTTTACGGGGAGAAGGTGGTCATGCGTATCCTGGATAAGTCGAGCATCCTGCTGAGACTGGAGGACCTGGGGTTCCTCCCGGAGTCACTGGAGAAGTACCGCGAGGCCTTCATGCTCCCGCACGGCGCCCTGCTGGTCACAGGCCCCACCGGCAGCGGAAAATCGACCTCCCTCTACGCCACACTCAACGTGCTCAACACGGAGGAGAAAAACATCACCACCGTAGAGGACCCGGTGGAGTACCGCCTGGCCGGCATAAACCAGGTGCAGGTGAACCCCAAGGCGGGACTGAACTTCTCCAATGCCCTGCGCAACATCCTGCGTACCTCCCCGGACATCCTGATGGTCGGCGAGATCCGCGACCGCGAGACGGCCAAGACCGCCATCGAAGCCGCTCTCACCGGCCACCTGGTCCTCTCGACCCTGCATACCAACGACGCCCCCAGTGCGCTGCCCCGCCTGATCGAGATGGGCGTCGAGTCGTTCCTGGTCTCCTCCGCCATCAACTGCGTGCTGGCGCAGAGACTCGTGAGGAAGCTGTGCTCGAACTGCAAGGTGCCCTACGAGCCCGACCCGGACGTGCTCAAGACCCTCGACTTCCCCACCAACGGCGTCGACGGCGACCTCATTCTATACAAAGCCAACGAGAACGGGTGCGCTAAATGCTCCGGGACCGGCTACAAGGGACGCATCGGCCTCTACGAGGTCATGCCCATGAGCGAGGAGATCCAGAGGCTTACAGTGAAGGAAGCGTCCGCTACGATGATAATGAGCCAGGCCATCGAAGATGGTCTGCTGACCATGCGCGATGACGGCTTCATCAAGGTGAAGATAGGGCTCACCTCCATCGAAGAGGTCATGCGCGTGGTGGCCGTCTAGAGAGTTGCGATGGCCTCGTCGAGGTCACCGTAGAACTCGATGATCTTCCCGAACTGCACCACCTCGAAGAGGTCTCGCACCAATTCCGAGGCCCGGGCGATGACCAACTTCCCGCCTTCCTTATCGGCCCGCTTGTAAGCGTCGATGATCACCGACAGCCCGCCGCTCGAGAGGTAACTCGTGTATTCCATATCCAGTACTATGCGGTTGAAGCCCCGCTTGAACACCGCGTTTATGAAACTGAAGAAATCCTCTAGGTTGGTGGAGTCCACAACACCCCCGACTTCGACGACCGCCTTCGGACTCTCCGTCTCTATCTCGTTAACCCTCCAGACCATGGCTCGCCTCTTTCTCCTTCGGCGCCTCCCCCTTGAGCGCGTGCCATATCTGGAAGAATATCTCAGGGACCGGGGGCATTCCGAAGCCGATGATGAAGGCGGTGATCGTAGGCATCAACAACAGCCACAGGAAGGCGAGTGGGAACATGGCATCTACCACGTTCTTCATGATCTCGGCGCCGTTCTCCCACAGGAATCTGAAGGAGATGAAGTCGAAGAAGATGGTGCGCAAGGCAGCGTTTTTCATGATGATCAGGAACCAATGCAGGAACTCCCCGGTGAAGAGGGCGAAGAGGGTGGTGAGGGCCGCCTGCACGGCCAGCTTTGTGCTGTGCTTTTTGCCGGCCTTCCACCAGAAGAGCAACCCGAGGATGGCACCTATGGCCACGGCATGGATGCCGTACTCCTGGTCTTTCGGTATCAGGTAGGCGTTGGGAACCGCCCAGAGCACCGCCCCGAGCAGGAGCATGAGAGCAATAAAAATCGTCGCCCTCCACCAGGAAACGGCGATCAGTGTATATTCCGAGGAGCGGGGTTGGGCGAGGAACGACCAGCGCTCCGCGTCCTTTTCTGGACGGACTTTAGCCTCCCTTTTCCGTACCGCGGCCTTCACCGGGGCCGTTTGTTCAGCGGTGGTCGCGACCCACGACTCCGGGGCTGCAGCTTGCGGCTTCTCCGCGGTGCCCGCCTCCGGTTTCAACAATGTGGACATCACGTCTTGCAGCAGGCTGTCCTCGGACGGAGCAGCGGTCTCCGCTACCGATGCTTTCTCTTCAGCCCGCGTTGCTTCCAAGGCCTTTGTCACCGTGGACTCCTCCCCGGCTTGTGGTATCTTCACGGTCTCCGCGGCCGGAGCGGCCGAGGCTGTCTCCGTGGCCGTGGCCGCCTCGCCCCTCGCCTTGCGAGACCATCTGCCCCCCCTTGTGGTCTCCGCGGCGAGCTGGCTGAAGTCCTCGTCCGGCCCCTGGGAGAGGAAGTCCTCCTGCGGCGACGCCTCCGGGACCGGCTGCGGTGCCGCCTGAGGCTTGCTGACGGGTTCCTCCCGCCTCGCCCTTTCCTCCGTCCCGGCCTTGCTCTTCTTCTCAACCGGGGTCTCGGCCGGCGGAGCTGGCGGCGGGGTCTCCTCCTCGAAAAGCGGCGGCGCTTCCGGAGCCGGCCGCGGCGCCTGCCTGGCTTCACTTACGGCTTTCTCCCGCCTTGCCTTTTCCTTTTTCCCGAACCTGCCCTTCTTTTCGACCGCGGCCGCGGCTCGTGATGGAGGCGGTAAGGTTTCCTCCTCGAAAAGCCCCTGTGCCTCCTCGGCCGGCGCCGCGGGCTTCCCGAGCAGCAACGCGGAGGCGGGAGCCGCCGGCTGCTCTTCCTTCCTCTCCGCCGGTTCCGTGAACTCCCGCGTGATCTCGCTTATCTTGCGGCGGAAGCAGTCGGGGCAGAGGGTGGTCTGGTCGGTCTCCCGCACGCATTCGATGCAGAATTCCGACCCGCAGTCCTTGCAGGAAGTAACGGCGCGCTTATTGGGATGCCAGGGGCAGTTCAAACATGTACCTCCACGTTACCGTTCAACTCATATAATCTACTGTCGGCCTGTCTATACAATATATTAACTATAATAGATAAGCCCTGTGGCAATGGTTATCCGCTGTAGCCCCGGGCCGCTCCTGACGCTTATTCTCCCATATAGAGGCGGTTTATCTCCAGTTCCAACTGCTCTACCAACGAATCGATCTCGCTTATCTCGAGGTTATCGTAAAGTGCCTGTACCAGCGGAAGATAACCATCTACTAATTGCAGCGTGCGCAGGAAATCGGGGTTGGTCTCCATCTCCACATTTGGAATGGAGCGCGTTAACACGGATATAAGGTCTCCTACCAGCTTGCTCATTGTGGTCAGGAGATCGGTGAACAGGGCCTTTATATCCTCGAGTAAGCCGGGCACCCTGACATTATCAAGCTCCGCGAGGGATGATCCCAGGGCTGTATCTAGCCTCCGCAAGCGGTCCAGCCACTCTGCATCGTTCCTCGGCGCCTCCAACTGGGTGATGGTGGCCTCCTCGCTAAGAACCGGTCTCAAGACCTCCAACATCTCCTCCGTCGCATCGTAGACGGTTTCCAGCTCAGCCATGGCTTCCACAACGGTATCGTGATATTCACTTACATACTCTCCCAATTGGTCCAGACCCCCCTCGAAGTTGAAGGACCGGAGTTCGTTCGAGCTTTCTATCACCCCTTGCGCTGCCAAACGGCTGGTATCTATCTGCTGCAAAGTATTTTCCAGGAAATCAGCGTTCTCGAAATCGAACTCCTCAAGCGCCCTTATGAATACGGTGACCTCGGAGAGTTGTGAGATACCCCTGCGAAAGGCGCTATCGATCTCCTCGACCTCCTCTCGCGATACTTTGTCCCCGTTACAACCCGATGCGAATAAAAGCAGGCACACCAAGATAACGGCTGCTGCCTTTTCTGCAATTCGCCCCGGATTGTGTACTTTCATCTCATCAATATCGACGTTGACCCTATGATCCCGGTTCCTTGCCTATGCTACGTTTCAACGCCCCTATATAGCGAGGGTTTTTTCGCATGGGTTCTACCGCATGGACCACGCCGGTAGAAATGCAAAGTTGTTTAGGGCGTTCTCTACAAGTGAAGGGGCCGGCCAATAGGCCGGCCCCGTGCCATTCTCGAGGATCATGGTTGATACGGATCTCCTCCGTTGGCATCCCATATGAATCCCTCTATCTTCCCGGCAAGGTGATGGCCCAATCCGAATATGTTCATGTCGGAGTGGAGCAAGAGGATAAACTGGTCGAAGAACGTGATGGGCGCGGAGTCGTTGTCAGGATCCATCCCGGTAGCGTTCAGGGCATTCACCAGCGCCTGGCCCCGGGCGCTCTGGCTCGGTCCGCCCAGGTTCAGGACGAGGTTGGTGATGAAGGCGGGATTGCCAGCGATGGCACCCGCCAGGACGTTGGTGTCCAGAGCACCGATCAGGCCGGTGATAAAGGTACCGTTGGCGTTAAGCGCCCCCGCCAGCACCGCCGGGTTGAGGTTGGCTATGAGATTGCTGAGGAAGGTGCCGTTGGTGTTGATAGCCGCCGCCAGCACGGTGGGAGAGAGGTTCGCGACCAGGTTGTTGATGAAGGAGCCGTTAGCGTTGATCGCCGCCGCCAGCACCGTCGGGCTGAGGTTGCCTATGAGGCTGGTGAGAAAAGCCTGGTTGTTGTTGACGATATAGGCGACCTGCGCGGTGTTCAACCTCGATACCACGTTGGTGATCCAGTTCCTAACCGCGTTGGAGTTGAGCACGTTTGCCAACACCTGTGGGTCCAGGCTCGTCAACAGGTTGCTCAGGAAGACCTCATTGGCGTTGATGGCGTTGGCGAGCACGCTGGGAGAGAGGTTAGTCACCATTCCCGTCACGAAGGTCTGGTTGGCGTTGACGGCGGTTGCCAGGACCGCGGGATCCAGGAAGCCTATCAGGTTCCGCATGAAGGTGCCGTTGGCGTTGATGGCGTTGGCCAGGATCTGGGGATTGAGCGCACCTATCAGGTTGGTCGCGAATGCCTGGTTGGCGTTGATGGCGGCCGCGACAATGGTGGGATTAAGCGCCCCTATCAACGTGTTCAGGAAGGTGCCGTTGGCGTTGATGGCGGCGGCCACCACGTTGGGGTTCAATGCCCCCACAAGGTTGGTAACAAAGGTACCGTTGGTGTTGATGGCGTTGGCCAGGACCACCGGGTCGAGGTTCTGGATCAGGCCGCTGACGAAGGCTCCGTTGGCGTTGATAGCGTCAGCCACGATCGATGGGTCGAGATTGGCGATGAGCTCCTGCACGAAGGGCAGGTTGGAATTGACGCCGCGGGCCGTCGCTATCGCGGTGTCGGAGTTCAAGGCCCCGACCAGGTTCTCGATGAGGGTGTTGCCCGCGCCGAGGGCCGAGTTGGTGTTGATGGCTCCCGCCAGCTCCG
>CAYHAT010000038.1:0-14866 GCA_964354675.1 uncultured Actinomycetota bacterium
TCACACTGTTCCGCGACGAGGGGGAAGAGAACCTCGCTCTCCTGGGGAAAACGACCTCGACCCCGGCTTTCCTAGAGCTGCGCGACGACGAGGGAGTAGGGCATCAGCTGTGGCGCGTGGAAGAGGAAGAGGATGTGGGCAGGCTGGCAAGCATCCTTAGCGAGAAGAGGCTTATCATAGCGGATGGCCATCATCGCTACGAGACTGCCTTGAACTACAGCAAAGAGGAGCCCGGGGCCGCGGGCGCCACGCATCCCGGCGCATACGTGTCGGTAGCCCTCTTTCGTTCCGAGGACCCTGGACTGGCCATCCTTCCCGTTCACCGCCTCCTGCGTAAGTTCCCCCTGCCGGTGGAAGAGGCTAAGCGGCGGCTGGAACGCTTCTTCCAAATGGAGGTCGTCCAGAGCGATATCGCGGACCGCAAGGGGATGTTCAAGGAGAGGCTGGAGGCCACAGGGCGACCCGCGTTCATCATGATCACGCGAGAGGGGGCAACCCTTCTTGTGCTGCGCGAGGGCGTGGAGCTGAACGGCATCCTCGAGGGACCGGAGAGTGTGAGGTGGAAGAGCCTGGACGTGCCTATACTGCATTCCCTGGTCATCGGCGAGGGGTTGGGCCTGGATGCGACCGGCCTGGCGGAAAAAGGCGACCTGTGTTTCACCCCCTGGGAGAGCAGTGTGATGTCGGCCCTGACCGAGGGAGAGGTGGAGGCAGCTTTCCTGGTGCGCCCCACACGCATGGATGAGATATGGGAGATCGCCGAGGGCGGAGAGCGTATGCCCCACAAGAGCTCCTATTTCTATCCCAAGCTTCCTTCGGGGCTGGTGATATACGACCACGAGACCGCTTTCTCCTAGGCCGCAGCGTCCGAGTGCCCTAGCCCGTGTTAGCGTAGATGGTACAGCTCCGTTACGCGGATCTCGCCTCCCCGGTCAAGCGAGTGTGCAGCGAAAACATGCTTTCCCGGGATCATCGACCATTCCCGTATCAGCCGTGCACCAGCTGTCATGCGGCCGGAAGTCACCTATTCCACAACGCCGAGTATCAACTTATACTTAACATATGTCTGAGAAGGGTAAAACGGTAAAAAAAAGAAACGACAGGCAAGCCGACCTGGACTCCCTCTTGAAGATATCCCGGGTCTCCCGGGCGACGGGGGTCTCGACGTCCGCCATCAATTACTATGTGCGTATAGGACTACTCCCTCCCCCCCTGAAGACCCACAAGAACATGGCGTACTACGACCCCTCCTATATCCAGATGATCAACTACATCAAGAGGCTACAGTTCCAGAAACACCTCCCCCTGGAGAGGATAAAGGAGATAATGGCGAAGAAGATAAAGATCTGGAGGGAGGTGGGCAGCAATCCGCAGCGCATGGCGGAGGAGGTATTCGGGGAGGAGGTGTCCGACAGGTCGGCCGCACAGGATGCGCGCAGACGCATCATGGAGGCGGGTGTACGCCTCTTCTCCCGCCAGGGTTACTACGCCACCAGCGAAAAGGACCTGATCGACCTGGCCCAGGTCTCCATGGGTGAGTTCTACGATTATTATTCGGGCAAGGAGGACCTCCTCCTGGACCTGGCCGAGGAGGGCGTGCGCATCTTCAGGATGAGGGTTTCGGAGGAGATAGCCACGGTACCGGATATGCTGGAGAGGATACGCATCGCCATACCCGTCGCCTTCCAGATCATCGTGGAGAACCGCGAGATATACACCCTCTACCTGGAAGAGTCCGTGCTCACCGACGCATCCTACGAGCGCAAGCTTGCGCAGATCATCGCCTCCATAGCAAAGGACCTCAAGGTGACCATCATCCGCGGGGTCAAGGATGGATCCATCCGGCGGTTGCACCCCGATATCGCAGCATACGCGATAATCGGCCAGCTGGTCAGGCTGGCCAACTACTGGATGGAGGACCCCATGAAGCACAACATGGAAGAGATAACGCGCGAGGCAGTGGAATTCGTCACGCGCGCCCTCAGGCCTTAACTGTACGGCTACGGGTTACGCTCTTCTTATGACCCACTCACAGTGATCATCCCCCCGGGGCAGGGAGTGGGTTATCTCGAAATCCACGCCTGGGTCGATGGCCATGAGCCAATCACGGAAGATGGTGTTGTCCACGAACTCGCACGGTACGTGGGATTCCCGTCCGGAACGGCTGAGGTTATCCCACCAGGAACAGTGGTGTACGCGGAAGACGATCTCGTCGCCGCAGACCGTACCCTCGCACTGCGTGCCGTCCACATGGCAGATGGTCTCCATCAGGAAGTTGATGGTGGAGAGGTCCGGCGGACACGTGGGGTCTATGGTCAATCCAAGCATGCGGGTGATCCTCCTGAGTAACACGTGGCCATAGTCTTTCCAGACCTCGAGGTCGAGCTCGAGGGCGGTATCGAACCCATACCTTTGCTCGACCGCCATGAACCAGAGCCCGTCTATGGCGGTCAGGGCACCCAGGCGCAGCTGCTGCATCTGTGCGGGCTTGATCTCCAAGTCCTACCTCCTCTGCTAGTGTCTCTTCAACAGCAATCAACTATATTATCCATAGGAATGCCACGCGCACAAAGAACACTTGCACCGCTGCCTGCTGGCTGCCTCGGTCGGCAGCCGGGTGTGAGAAGAAAAGCGGAGGTAGTGCCACTTGGATCTGAGGGTCGGAGAACACCCAATACTGGGAGAGATGGGACGCGGCCGACCGGTGACCATATATGTCGACGGCCAGCCAATACCCGCACGTGAGGGTGAGCCCATCGCAGCTGCCCTGTACGCCCAGGGCATAAAGACCACCCGCTACTCCCCCCTCTCCAGGGAGCCGCGCGGGCCCTTTTGCATGATCGGACGCTGCACGGAATGCGCCATGATCGTTGACGGCATCCCTAACGTCCGCACCTGCCTCACGCCGGTGTGCGATGGCATGAAGGTGGAGACGCCGGGGAGGCCGGGACCGTGAGTCTGCCCCTGGAACCCCGGGCCATGGTGGTGGTGGGAGCCGGACCAGCCGGTCTCTGCGCCGCCCTGGAGGCGGCGAAGGCGGGGGTGCCCGCGCTCGTGCTCGACGAGAACGATCGCGGGGGAGGCCAGCTCTTCAAACAGATCCACCGCTTTTTCGGCTCGCGCCACCATGGAGCCGGCAAACGGGGGTACGAGATCGCAGCGGAACTGGTCGAAGCTTGCCTGCGGGCGGGGGTGGAGATAAGACTTTCCTCCACCGTGCTCGGCTTTTTCCCGCGCGGGGAGCTGATGGTGGACGGCCCGCAGGGCGTTTATCTCATCAGGCCTGGAGTGACGGTAGTGGCCACGGGAGCATGCGAAAAGAGCATGGCCTTCCCCGGATGGACGCTCCCGGGGGTCATGGGCGCGGGTGCAGCCCAGACCCTGGTGAACGTCCACGGTGTGCTGCCTGGAGAGCGTGTATTGATGGCGGGCTCTGGAAACGTCGGGCTCATAGTCAGTTACCAACTACTGCAGGCTGGTGCCCATGTGGTAGGGATCGTGGATATCGCTGACCGTGTGGGTGGATACGAGGTGCACTCCGACCGCGTAAGGAGGGAAGGTGTCCCCGTATACCTGCGACACCGCCTCCTGGCGGCGGAGGGCGGAAGCGGCGTGCAGTCGGTGCTGGTGGAGAGCATGGAGGAGGGGACGATCAGGCGTTTTCGTGTCGACTCCCTCTGCCTGGCTCTGGGGCTTACCCCCCTGGCGGAACTGGCGGCGATGCGCTGCTGCAGGATGGTCTTCCAGGCGGAACTGGGAGGATTCCTCCCGTGGCACGACCGGGAGATGCGCACCGATCAACCGGGAGTGTATGTGGCGGGAGACACCGCGGGGGTCGAGGAGGCCTCGGTGGCTATGGAGGAGGGGAGGATGGCCGGGCTCTCAGCTGCGGAGGACCTGGAGATGCTCAGCGCACGCCAGGCCGCCGGCAGAAAGGCAGCGGTGCGCCACCGTCTCGAAGGCCTGAGCGTGGGGCCTTATGGATCAGCCAAGCTCGAGGCGAAGAGGTGTATGTATTGCGGGTGAAAGACAAGGACAGGGGAGGAACGGATCCCTGGCGAGTGGCCTGGGAGAAAGCCGCCGGCGGAGCGGTGGCGGTGGTGGATTGCGGGGAAAAGATCCCCTGCAACCCCTGCGAAGAGGCCTGCCGCAGCAAAGCTATCGTGGTGGGGGATGATATCTGTGAACCGCCCCGTTACGCACCGGAACGCTGCGACGGTTGTGGACGCTGTGTCGCGTTATGCCCGGGCATGGCGGTCTACCTCTTGGACCGCAGCGCGGGGGATGGCACGGCTCGCATCACCGTTCCCTACGAGATGAGGGGGGAGATGGACGCGGGCGAAGAGGCATGGGCGGTGGATGGGGAGGGAAAACCCCTGGGCAAGGGGAAGATTGTAAAAGTGGTGAATATGGGCAGGAAAGACAAGACCGGCCTGGTCACGCTGGAGGTCCCTGAGGAATGGGTCCTAAAGGTGAGAGGAGTCAAAGACCGAGTAATGTCATTAGAGGAACCACATGAGGTGAGCGAGTATCATGGAGAGGAGGATTGCCACCTCTGCCGGTGCGAGGAGATCTCAAACTCCCATGTCAGGGAAATAGCGGGAAGGGGCTTTTATGCCCTTGCCGCCCTGAGGAGATTCTCGCGTGTAGGGTTGGGTTACTGTCAAGGAAGGTTCTGCCAGGCGATGCTCGCAGGCGAGTTGTCGGCGGTGACATCCAGGGAACCGGAGGACGTGGGGACCTTCAGGGTACGGCCCCCTGTCCGGCCGGTCAGGCTTAGTCGATTAGGGGGAGAAGATGGCTGAGGTTCTGAGCTCCGAGGTCGTGGTCATCGGCGGCGGTGCGATCGGCGCCGCGACGGCCTACTATTTATGCAAGGAAGGTGCGGAGGTCATGATCGTCGAGGCCGACGATCTGGCGAGCGGGGCCTCCGGTGCCTGCGATGGTTTCGTCTCTCTCCAGACCAAACAACTGGGAAGCCACCTGGACATCGCCCGGGAGAGCGTGCAGATGTTCCCCTCCATAGCGGAAGAGCTGCGGGAAATGGAAGTTGACATCGAGTACAACCCCTGCGGCGGGCTCATGTTGGCCACAACGGCGGACCACCTCAAAGAGCTGAAGGCGAGGGCGAAGAGGTTGAAGTCGGCCGGGCTGGAGGTGGAGGTGCTCACACCGGCGGAGCTGAAAGAGCACCTTGGGGAGGTGAGCAAGGATATCAAGGGAGCATGCTACTGCTCGTTTGACGCCCAGGTCAATCCCATAAAACTCACCCTGGGCCTGGCCCAGAAAGCCCAGGAGTTGGGAGCCACCATCCTCAGGGGATGCAAGGTAGAGAACATCGTGGTGACCAACAACCGGGTGCGGGAGGTCTATACAACCGCTGGCAGCATCCATTCCCGCAGGGTGGTCTGCGCAGCGGGTACCGGCTCAAACCAGATCGGGAAGATGATCATCGTGGATATCCCCATCCTACCGCAGCGCGGCCAGATCCTGGTCACCGAGGCCAGGGAACGTATGCTGGATATGATCGTCTCGGGGGCGGAGTACCTGGGAACGAAAGCCAATATCGCGGAGCTGATGCCCAAGGATGAAGAGGCCATCAAGTTGGGCCTGGGATTCACCGCCGAGCAGACCGCCAGCGGTAACATACTGCTCGGGAGCACGCGTGAGTTCGTGGGTTTCGACAACAGCACCACGCCGGATGCCATAAACGCCATCGCCAAGAAAGCCATGGGATATCTACCTTGGATCAGGGACCTGGATGTGATCCGCTCCTTCGCGGGGCTGCGCCCGTATTCCCCCGACGGGCTTCCCATCCTGGGAACGGTAAAGGGCATCAAGGGATTTTACATGGCGACGGGACATGCCGGTGACGGCATCTGCCTTGCGCCGATCACGGGCAAGTTGATGAGCGAGCTCATCCTCGATGGGGAGACGAGCCTGGACATCGAGCCATTCTCCCTGTACCGGTTCAAATAGCAACCAGCGGCAGGCAGCCGGGACACCCGAGATCAGGGGCGATCACACAAGAGCCTGAAGGCGTATTCGATTGATGATCTCTATTGCCGCGGTAGCGTCCTTTCAGCTCTTATAGAGGTAGTACAAGCGATTATCAGTTAATATTTAGTATGCGGGTCCAGATAGATCGTGGAAACAAGCAAAGCGAGTCGATGCACAACGATCAGCGCTGGCTACGAGCTATATAGGAGTGGGATTTGAGGTTTCTCTTCGTATATCCGGATTACAAGGTGAACATCGATCCTCGCACCAGTCAGATGCTGGGGGTGGATGAAGGCGGTTGGTATATGGAGGGCGTTGCCAGCCTGTCGGCGGTGCTCAAGGGAGCCGGGCATGACGTCGGCCTGTATCACCTTACCAGCCCTGTCGGGAGCGGCGAGTTCCAGGATGCCTTGAGGAGAGAGAGCCCCGACCTGTTGGGTTTTGTGACCATGACGCGGGAGTATCCTCAGGTAAAGGAATATGTCCGCTGGGCCAAGGAAGTACTTAGCGTACCCGTCATCTCAGGGAGCTATCATCCGACGACCCTGCCGGAAGAGGTCATCGCGACCGAGGGCGTGGATATGCTCTGCCAGGGGGAGGGGGAAGAGGCCCTGCTCGAGCTGGTGAAGCGCATGGATGCCGGCGAGGACTACCGTGCGACCGAGAGTATCTGGATCAAGGAAGGGGAAGCTATCTACCGCAACCCGGTGCGTCCGCTCATCGAGGATATCGACGTGTTGCCACTCCCCGACTTCGCCTTGTTCGATTTCTCTAAACTGATCTCCACGCGCATCAACACGGGGGTGGTCATACTATCGCGGGGGTGCCCGTACAGTTGTACCTACTGCTCCAACAAGAAGATGCGAGACATCTATCCCAACAAGAACCGCTACTCGCGCTTTCACAGCCCCGAGTACAGTATCGAATACCTGAAGAAACTCGTGGCCACCTACCCGCAGGTCGAGTACCTCAACTTCCGAGACGACATCCTGCCCTGGAAGGGCGGCTGGCTGGAGCGGTTCACCATGCTCTACCGCAGAGAGATCGGGCTCCCGTTCATATGCAACTACCGCGCCAACCTGGTGACCCCGGAGATAGTGCGCATGCTGCGCCAGGCGGGGTGCTACCAGATGTTCTTCGGGGTGGAGAGCGGCAACGACTATATCCGTAACGAGGTCCTCAACCGCCACATGTCCAGGGAGAAGATCGTAGAGGCCTTCGATGCCTGCCGGGAGGCGGGGATAAACACCGTGGCCTACAACATGGTGGGGCTGCCCTACGAGGACAAGTCCAGGGTCCTGGATACCATCAAGCTCAACGTGGAGATAAAGGCCAACCACTCCTTGAGCCCCATATATTATCCCTACCCGGACACGGTGCTCTTCGAGATGGCGGTGAAGGAAGGGTGGGTCCCGGAGGTCTACGACTACCGCGAGGACCGCTATGTGGACCAGCCGACCCTCCCCAGGGACCAGCTTTATTTCGCGCGCCATTATTTCCGCACCTTCGTGCGCATCTACCGTACGCTGGAGAGATTACCCGGGCCGGCCTCCGGATATCTTGAGAAGTTCGTGGACAGGGTTTTCCTGAGCCAGAACCTGCCCCACCAGGCCCTGGTGGCTCTCGCCGCGCGGGGAGAGGGGTTGTGGAACGAGGGTAAGGATTTTTTCCGCCGCAGGTTCCCGGCTATCTTCCTGTGGGTCAGGGACCACGTGAGGGGAGTCAAGCGAGAGGGGCAGGTGAGATGAAGAAAAGGCCTGGACGGTGCTTCTCTTAGGAGGCCATGGTCAGGGACTGCACGGGGTGCGAGGTCTGCGGGCGGGCGTGTCGGCAGGGGGACAACAGCATGGTGACCAGGAAAGAGGGTTCAGCCGCCGCAGTATGAACGGAGGCCGGAATGGCTGAATGCGTGAGTTGTGGCAAGGAGATCCCGGCGGGGAAATTCTTCTGCGACGAATGCTACGTGAAGATGAAGGGCCGGAGGGGGGCCTTGAAAGAGGTGCCCCAGGGTTCCACCGGGAAGTCCGGTGTAGAAGAAAAGGCCGCTGACGTATGCAGCGAAGCCGAAGCCGCGAGCGAGCCCGTCATCGCGGCGGGGGTCATAGCAGCGAAGAAGGCCAGCGGTACCCTTACCCCGACATCCGGCAAGAAGGTAGTATCCATCAAGCCGGGTGCTGAAAAGCCCGTGAAGGAAAAGGCCGGCAAGAAGAAGTTCAAAATCACCATCACCTTCAGCGAGAGGACCTATACTGCATTATCCCGCCTGAGAGGCAGGAAGAAGGAAAAAGGCCAGGTGGTGGGGGGTGAAGCCGGTGCGGCGGCGGTAGCCCCGTTCCGGTCCAGGGCGCCTGCACGGAGCAAGGGGCCGCACGGCCGGGCGAGACTGAAGGCGGTCAAGGGGATATCGAGGCCGGCGGGGGGACAAGGTGGAGGATTCATGGGGGTAGTGGCATACCGTGACCGCACACGGGACCGCGGGGATATCGCGGCGGTCGCCATGGCTTCCCTTGCCGTGTTGATGATCATAGTCCTGTCTTTTTTGCCATGGGCCAAGTTCTCCTGGACCGCGGGCGAACCACTCGAGGTACGGGTAGTCGAGGTCAAGGGGATCGACCTGGGGGCAATGACCTATATGTGTACCGCACTTGCCGTCATAGCCTTCCTGTACATGGTAGCTACCTGGCTGCTCAAGGGACCTTTCACGAAGGTCGACTACGGCGTGGTGCTGATCGTCGCCGGGGTCGTGTTCATCCCCCTCTTCTACGCCACCATCGCGTCTAACACGCGATTCCTCATCGCGGCCCTTGAAAAGGTGGGGAAAGGTGGGAGCTCTGTTCCTACTCAGTACGAACGCCAGACCCTTTGGCCAGCTTATGCGATGGTGCTGATGGGTGCCACCCTGGCCTTCTCGGGCTTGGTCCGCCTGGCGGAGCGCAAAGGCAGTAAGAGCCCGGGCGACAAGTGAGCAAGGGGAGGCGATACACTTGTCCGAAAGCGCATACGACCTTTTTCAGGCAGCCAGGGAGCTCATGGAGGAGCGCAAGCCCGGCGCGGCCGCATCCCTGCTGGAGAAGGCAAAGCGACTCGAACCCCGGCGTGGGTCCATCCTGGAGACCCTGGGGATCGCCTACTACAACAGCGGCCTGCATGAACAGGCCAGACGTGAATTCGAAGAGGCCCTCGAGGTCGATCCTACCAACCATTACGCCAGGTACGGTCTCAGCCGCTGCCTGTATCGCAAAGGCATGCTCCATCACGCTATCGGTCAGGTGAAGCTGGCCGCAGTCATGGCGCCAGAGATGGAGATGTACGGCGAGGCCTTGCAGCGCTATCAGACAGAGCTTGATATGAGCAGAGAGAGGCAAAGCCTTGAGGGCTGATGAAAGCGCGGCCCCCGTCGAGAAATACAGCAACTTCCTGCTGGACATGGACGGCGTTATCTACCTTAACCAGCAACCCATACCCGAGGCGATCGCATTCGTCGGCAGGTTGCGGGAGATGCGCAAAGGGATACTATTCCTCACCAACAACTCCAAATACACCAGGTCAGAGTACCGGGAGAAACTTGCCGGCATGGGCATCGAGGCCGGAGAGGAGGAGTTCATGACCGCCTCCGTGGCCACGGCGGCTTTCCTCGCCGAGAACCACGACCTCGAGGGCAGGACCGCCTATGTCATCGGGGGCAGGGGCCTGGTGGAGGCGCTGTCGGGGACCCGACTCCGCCTGCTCACGGGCGAGGATGGCAGGAGTGCGGATTTTGTGATAGTCGGCTGGGATACCGAGCTCACCTACGACAAGCTGCGCATCGCCAGCCTCGCCCTGCATGCAGGCGCGACTTTCATCGCGACCAATTACGACGCCACCTTTCCAGCCCCGGACGGGCTTTGGCCGGGCGCCGGGTCTATCGTGGCGGCGCTCGAGACCGCGGCGGGGCGGGAGGCCCTGGTGGTGGGAAAGCCAAGCATGTACATTATGCAGGCGGCCCTGGCCGAGATGGGCGGAAAGGCCGATACGACCCTGATGATCGGCGACCGCCTGGAGACGGACATCCTGGGCGGCTGGCGTGCCGGCCTCGACACCTGCCTGGTGCTCACCGGCGTGGCCACCCTGGAGGATCTGGAGGGATATAAGCCCCAACCCGACCTTGTCGTCGAGAGCCTCCTGGAGCTGTTGTGAACCGCGATGCGTCCCGGGAATGGACCATTGCAATCTACCGCAGATACCTGCCGGGCGGACCAGACGCTTATACGACCTTCCTCCACCTCGCGGAGTCGGCCTGCCCGGAAGGAGGAAGGGCGATCGACCTCGGCTGCGGGGAGGAATGCTATCTTGCATGCCTGCTTCAGAAGGCGGGGGAGATCATCGGACTGGATGACAGACCGTTGCAGGGTCCCTATGGACGATACATCCAGACCGACCTGAACCGTGATATTTGCCTGGAACGGGAGAGCGCTGACCTCGCTGCCGGCAAGTTCCTCGTGGAACATCTCGCTGACCCGCCGCGCTTTCTGCGCGAGGTGCACGCCGTATTGCGCCCCGGCGGTCGCCTGATATTGATGACACCCAACATCCTTTACTATCCTTACACGGTCAATTACCTCCTCTCCCGGCTCTTGCCGCAGGAGAGGCGCATGCACCTGGTGGAGCTCTTCAGCGGGAGGCCCCCTCACGACATCTTCCCCGTTCACTACCGCTGCAATACACCTCGCAAGATAAGGTTGGAACTCGAGAAGGCTGGATTCGAAGTCCTGCACCTGGACACCTATAGCGACTGCCAGGTGAGCGCGGTGACCAGGCCGTTGGGAGCCCTGGCCGTGGCATATGAGAAGATGGTGAGCTTGCTGGGTATAAAGGGAGCCGGGGGATTCATCGTCGCGGCGGCCCGCAGGAAATAGGAAAGTGGCATGATTAAGAGCAGGCGGCATGTTACCCCTTTTCGATAAGAATCCCACGCGCAAGGCACCGATAGTCACCCTCGGCCTTATCCTGGTCAACGCCGCGGTCTTCATCTACATGCTCTTTTTAAACAGCGCCCAGTACGAGATGTTCATCTACCGCTTCTCGGTGGTGCCCTGGGAGGTAGTGCACGCCGGCAAACTCCCGCTGCCGGCACTGCAACAGCTATTCGCCTATCCGCTTGCCGCCGTACCCTCGAAATCGGTTTACCTCTCTCTCTTCACCTCCCTCTTCCTGCACGAGGGCTGGCTGCATATCCTTGGCAACATGCTCTTTTTATGGATCTTCGGGAACAACGTGGAGGACGTCATGGGACATGTCGCGTTCCTCGTTTTCTACATCGTATGCGGCGTATTCGGGACACTCGCCCACGTCGCTATTTATCCCAACAGCCTCAACCCCCTGCTGGGAGCGAGTGGGGCGATCTCGGGCGTACTGGGGGCTTACCTGCTGCTCTACCCGCGTGCCTGGGTATGGACGTGGGTGTTCATTCTCATCATCCCCATCCCCGCTTACGTGGTGATCGGGTTCTGGATCATCCTGCAGTTCGTCCAGGGCCTGACCTCGGTGGGGATGGGCTCGGTAGGTACGGCGTTCTTCGCACATCTGGGCGGCGTTGCCATCGGGCTGATCATAAGCGGGATCTTTTATCCCATCTTAAGGCGCCGCCGGGATGCATTGCGTTTCCTGCCCGAACGGCATTGGTGGGAGAAGGAGGGGTCGGCACCTCCCGGGCCGGGTGGGGGGTCCCTGTAACCTGGCTTATATGGGGTGAAGCAGCTTTCTTTCCGGCCTTCTATGAAACGTAGATCTAGAAAACTATGTGGATAAAAAGGGCCGGAAAGAAACAGGCTTCACCCCGATTCACTTAGGAGGTTGCGTGCGGGACCCATATACCCGGCCGGGGGGGTGCCTCACGGTGGGGAAAGGGAGAGGCAGGAGGGGCGAAAGAAAATAGGTTACATCACGATTGGTTCCCGGGCCAGGTGGAGAACCTCTTTTACCATGCCGGTATGGGCTTAACGGGATCTACCTGACATCGACGCGTGCGCCGATGCGATCGATACACGCTCTTATGTACTCGGAGTCGTTCACGGTGATTCTTACGGCTCCGGCCTCGCAGGCGGCGGCGCAGCGACCGCAGCCCTTGCATTCCTCGCCCACCACGGCCCTGCCTTCGATGATCCTCATCTGTTTGAAGATGCAGGCCTCCACACAGGCACCGCAGCCGATGCAATCTCCCGTCACCTTAACCTCCACGCCCTCCAGCCGCGTAACGATATCGCGGACGCCTCTCGACGCATAGTGGAGGGCAGTGGTCAGACAGCAGCAGGGGCAGCACTGGCAGATGGTCATGAGGCGATCGCGCTCCTTCACCCCCAACATCACAGCGTCGAAATCGATCTTGCCGATCACCGGCACCAGGCCCATCTCCGTCCCCGCGCGGAGGTAGTCGAGGGCCTCCTCTTTGCTCACATGCCTACCCACGCCCGGGTCGATCTCGCGCGCCCCCTCGCCGATGAAGGTACACCCGCGCCCTACGGGGTATTCCTTACAGTCAAAGGACCTGCGGCAGGGACAGAAATCGAGGATGACGTGATGCTGTGCATGGTTGATGAAGTGCTCCACCACGGAGAAGGGCATGGCCGTGCCACCGTACAGCTCCACCCCTTCGTGTACCGGGATGAAGGTGAAACCGGCGCCCCTCGCCACCAGGATGTGCTTGAGGAGAGAGCGCAATACGGGCAAGTTGGCCAGCTTGAACAGGGCATCCTTATATTTGCTGGTGCTCGCAAAAAGTTCGACGCCCTTCCTGCTTCTACCCATATCCCGCGGCCCCCTTTCTTGCGAGGAAAAGACGCGGCATCTCCCAGGAAAAATCGTGACTTGTAGCGCTACTGCTTCGCGTACAGAGCCCGCTCATCAATATAGCATAGTATAGTCGTGCGTCGTGTTTGACTATCTATGTGCGTACCAAGGGCTTTGATCATAAGCAATGAAACGGGGGTGCATGACCTAGGAGAAGAAGTGTTCCAGGATGGCGCGGGCCGCCTCCTCGGGACCGCGCATCTCATAACCCTTTATTCCCAGGCGCGTCCTCAGCATGCCGATACGGCAGCCCGCAGCGAAAAGCAGCTCGAAAAAACGCCTGGAGATGGCTTCGTGTGCGAGGCGCTTCTGGGGCGGACCGAAGGGGTTGGCGAAATAGGAATGCACCAATCCCTTCTCGTCGGTGGTCCCCTTAGCCATGCGAGCCCCACTCTCGAATACCGGCAGCGCCTCGTCCATGTCTGCGAAGAACTCCAGGATGGGATGTTCCTCATCCACTTCCTCGTAGTTGTTGGCGTACAGCAACACGTCGACCCCATGGCCTCTCGTGATGAAGTCGAACTCGGTGATGGGGATGACCACCCTGGCGTTGGTCAACTGAGGGTTCATGAAAATGCTCCGGTCCATCTCGGAATAGGCGTATCCCGGCTGCAGGTCGTCCAGGCGCACGAAGGCCCCGATCTCGGTGCCGTAGGCCACCACCCGGCCGCTTTCATCGCTCTGGAGCACCCCCATGTCGTCGAAGATCACCTTGATGTCGACGTTGCCCTCACCCGCGATAGCCCGGAATGCCTCCAGGGTCTCAGATTTACCGGCCCCGCTGTCCCCGACGATGCAGATGTTGGCCGACTTTCCCGAACTCAGATGGATATGGGCCATACCGCCATGCAGGGGGAGCATGCCGCGGTTGATCATGATCACGTTATGCAGGGTAAGGACGGTCTTCTTGAGGTATCCGAAGTAATCGTGGTCCTCGATGCCGCTCACGTATCCCACTACCAGGCCATGCCGGTTATCCTCGTGGAAGAAGGTCTCCTCCGGCGTGAGATAGGAGGCCATCCCACCGAAGACAAGAATGCCGTCCGGGGCGCGGGAACCTATCTCCTCGCCCTGCGCCAGTTCGAACAGGTTGCACAGGCTGATCCCGAGGCGCAGAAAGTCCTCGTGCAGGAAGATGAATATTTTCAGCAACCCCACCTTGGCCGGGTAGCAGTACCAGTTTCCCTCCAGTCCCGCCATGTGCAGAAGTGGGTTTACCGGGCTTCCTTTGATCGCTCCACTGCGATAATTGCGCCTCGGGAAATAGATGAGCGGAGGCTCTATGACCACCAGCTGTATGAACGGCACACCTTCCAGGATATGGTACTCGCCCGGCGGACATGCCCAGGGTATGCGTTCTATGAGAGCCCCGGCTCCGGCGCCGCTGGGCAGCTGCCTGTAGACCTTGGGAAGATCGCCGCTGATGTTTAGGGCGATACGGCGGTAGGTCTCTCGCACCAGGTCCTCGAAGGACTCAATGGTGTCGATGAACCAGTTATGATAATCGCTGGTCATGACGTTGGCGGCCTTGTACTCCTCCTCTACGAGTATGTACCGTTCCATTTTGCGCCAGTAGTTGTAGAGCTCTTCGACGAGGTCGTGCAGGATTAAAGCTCCGTCCATGAGCGTCGCATATGCGGGGCGTCCGGCGTCGATATCGTCGAGGGTCCTGGCTGAGAGGGCGGTCATCAGCTCGGCCACGCCCGTCATGTCCAGCCTTTCCCCGTCCGTCCTGCGCACCAGGGCGCGTTCTTCGAGGTAGTCAAAGAGTTCCGAACCCCTGCCGGCCAGGTTCTCGAGGAAAGAATGCAGGATCCCGGCAAAAAGATCGCTGCCCACAAGCTCTATGGGAGTGCGGCAAAGATCTCGCGCAGAGAGTATGACCGGTCGCATACCACACACCTCCTCAACATGTGATATCGGTCGTGAATAGTATACAGCCTTCGACGCTGCATCGGGGGGGATCAGGGACCGGCAGAGGTTATTTGGTTCTTCTCCGAAAAGTGTGGGTAGTAGCATGATAATGGTAGCTACCCTTGGG
>CAYHAT010000039.1:0-14829 GCA_964354675.1 uncultured Actinomycetota bacterium
TTCAGGCATGCTCGGGCATGGTCGGAATAATGATTTCCCTGCTCAGGCTATAAATCTTGGTTCTAACTTCGTCCACTACGGGGAGCCAGCAGACCAAGCGAGGCTGAGAGGCCCCGCTTTCTATAGGTTCGGCCTGTTTTTTGATTATAAAAGCAGCGTCAATTTTCGCACCGTACAAGTTGACTCATTATTTTGAACTCGACTTCAGAATAATGAATATCATGCTCCTGGGATAAGCAGCTCAATGACATCCTGACGTGCTAGAATTAAAGCCAACATGAGGAGTTGGTATATGGAACACGGTATTGAGCAATCGCAAGGTGCTGTTCTCGATGAGATAGTTCGCCGCCTCATTGAAGCATATCAGCCCGAGCAGATATTTCTGTTTGGGTCCATAGCCAGAGGGGATGCTGGGCCTGATAGCGACTATGATTTATTAGTTATCGTTCCGGATGACGCTCCTTTAGAACGACGGCGTAGTCGCTTGGCCTATGAAAGGTTGTGGGGAACTGGCGCAGCGGCAGATGTACTGGTCTGGACCAAAGGTTATTTCGAAAGCCGCTTACATCTTAAAGCATCGCTGTCTGCCACCATTGCGGAGGAGGGGAGAATCCTATATGCCGCATGATCCTGTCAGGATTGAAGAAGCCAAGGGCTGGCTAGCGAAGGCCGGAGTCGATCTGAGAGCGGCAGAATATGAGCGCACCGCGGACCCGCCGATCACGCCGGACATCGTTTTTCATGCCCAACAACTGGTCGAAAAAACACTGAAGGGCTTCTTGTCCTGGAATGACACTCCTTTTCGTAAGACCCACAATCTCGTGGAGTTGGGAGAGCAATGCGCAAAACTCGATAACACACTCGAAGCCTTGCTCCAAAGAGCAGCAATCCTGACCGAATACGCATGGAAGTTCCGCTATCCCGGCGAACCTGAAGAGCCGACGGCGCACGAGGCAGACGAGGCCTTGGCGCTTGCCAAACAGGTCTATGAAGCGATTCTAGAGCGTCTCCCCGAAGTCGTTAATCCTTAATGTTGGGATTTCTGAAAATACGAACTCCCTGCTCAGGCTATAAATCCTGGTTCTAACTTCGTCCACTACGGGGAGCCAGCAAACCAAGCAGGGGCACACGCCCCCGCTATTTTCTTATTTTATAAAGTTGTTATCCGCTTATTGAATCGAAATATATTCCGCGAACGTAGTGGGCTCAGGCACTGGCAGATTGTCCTCGAGTAAACCCTGCACATGCAACTCAATAGCATCGTGCATATTCTTTTCAACCTCTTCGCGAGTGTCCCCTGTGGCCACACAACCCGGTAGGTCCGGGGAATAGGCTGAATAGCCGCTTTCCGTACTTTCAATAACCACTAAGAATTTATACATTCTATCGTCTTTCCCTTAGCTGGGCTTGCTTCAATATGCTGTTTAAGGTCCCCGGTGCCAGATCATCGTTATAATGCCCAGCGATTGTGACCCTTCCCTTCTTCGTCGGATGCTTATATTGCCTGTGACTTCCTTTGGTTACTACAAGATGCCAGCCATCGTCTTCCAACAACTTGATGATATCACGCACTTTCATAGCCATCCAACCTTAGTTTCGCTGCAAAACGGCACTCGAATCAGCACATCAACCATATTATATGTTCGCATAGAGACAGGAATATCAGGGACATGGATAACACTGCTGGAATGCCGAATCACGGTTCTAACTTCGTCCACTACGGGGAGCCAGTAAACCAAGCGGGGGCACACGCCCCCGCTTCTATATCAAGAATATATAGAACAGTATAATTGTTTCCAAACGTCTATCACGAATGAAGTACGGCGGCGACGTCCTCCATCCCCAATCCCTCGAGGACCTTGCGGCTGGGGCGCCCCTGGGCGTCGATATCGCGCAGCCGATAGAATTCCTCGAGCATCTCCTCGATGGGGACGGTTCTTCGCCTTATCTCCTCCGCCTCTCCCGCCTCCAGTCTTTTCATGTGGCCCCGGAAGCCGGGCAGGTTGCGCTGGGACCTGAGCAGCTTGTTCAGGTTGGGCGTCAGCAACTTGATGTTGAATTTGAACAGGACGTCCCTTAACCTCTCCGCCCTCAGTTTGCCCATGGGCTGCATTGACATCATGGTCGGGAACGCCGCCATGGTGAGATAAGAAGTCGTCCCCTCGACGTGGGGCTCTACGATGCGCCGGGGGAGACAGTCATCCTCGCGCGTGATGCCGCAGAGGTTGTCGATGGCGCGCTTGATATACCAGATGCGGTCTCCCACCCGGGCCAGCTCGTCCGCTGTGTAGCCGAAGCCCGTGACGGGGCAGAGCATCTCCACCAGGTACTGCATCCTGCCGCCCACGAAAGTCCAGACAAACGCACAAATTACCCACCTTTCTGAAACGCTTCTATCAGCTCCTGCTCCGGATAATACCAAACGACGCGGAACTGGGTCCCCTTGATCCTGGGTACAAGTGAAGATATCTTGGTCGTGATATCACCCTCTTCATTCGGAATAGTGGATAGTCGAACCTATTTGATATATTAGTCAAGTATTGACTATTGTTATAAATCTTGACCAGCAGTATAATCATATCGCGTTCCAGCACTTGTCGAGGAAATAATCGCAGTTCAAACGCCCTATCATTGCAGCCACATCACAGGTCTTCAGTTCCAGTATACAAGAACGGCTTCATTGTTTAAAGGAGGAGGTATGGGTGAAGAGATCTATGTCCTCGGTGTTGGCATGATCCGTTTCGGCAAGTACCCGGATAAGTCCGTAAAGGAGTTGACCGCCGATACCATGGAATCCGTCCTGCGGGACGCGCTACCGGATATCAAACAAGACATCGAGGCGGTCTGGTTCAGCAATTCTCTGTGGGGCCAGACCCATGGGCAGCACTCCATCAGGGGGCAGGTCGCTACGGCAGCTCTAGGTATACCTGGAATACCGATCATGAACGTGGAAAACGGATGTGCGGGCGCCACCAGCGCTTTGCATGGAGGTTGGATGAGCATAAAGGCGGGGGTCTATGACCTGGTCCTCGCCATAGGGGTTGAGAAGGTGTGGTTTCCGGAGGACAAAGCCAAGATGTTCGAATGGTTCATGTCGGGCATGGACGTAGAATTCGGCCGTACCATGATAGCGGCCTTTCAAGAGCATGCGGCCTCGAAGAGCGGAGGGGAAAGCGCCGGGGGTCGCGATAAAGGAGGCTCCCACTCCCCCTTCATGGATGTCTACGGCATGGGAGCCCGCCTGCACATGGAGCGATACGGCACTACCCAGCGGCAGTTAGCGGTAATATCTTCAAAGAACCATTACCATGGCTCACTCAACCCACATGCTCAGTATCAGAAGGCCATGAGCGTGGAGGAAGTCCTCGAGGACAACCCCGTATCCTATCCCCTGACCAGATCCATGTGCGCGCCCATCGGGGACGGCGCCGCGGCGGCGCTACTGTGCTCAGAAAGGCTTCTCAAGAGATATCCCGATGCCAGGCCCGTGCGCATACGTGCCTCGGTACTCGCGGCCGGTGCATTGCCAGACAGCGGCCTGGAACCCATAGGCGAGAGGCTGAGCAAGAAAGCCTACGAGCAGGCGGGAATAGGCCCCGAAGACATCGATGTCGCCGAAGTGCATGATGCGACTGCCTTTGGGGAGCTGCTGCAAAGCGAAGAGCTGGGCTTCTGCCCCGAGGGCATGGGGGGGGTCCTGGCCGAATCGGGTGACACCACTTTAGGTGGAAAGCTGCCCATCAACACCAGTGGAGGCTTGGAATGCCGAGGTCATCCCATCGGTGCTTCCGGGCTGGCGCAGATCCATGAGCTCGTAGTGCAACTTCGGGGAGAGGCAGGCGCTCGCCAGGTAGAGGGAGCCAGGATCGCGCTGTCGGAAAACGGTGGAGGCTTCATAGGGACGGAGGAAGCGGCGATGTGTATCCATATACTGGAAGGAATGTGAATGACAGGGGGTGTGTCGAGTATGAACATGACGGCCTTAAAGAGTGAACGTGAATTACTCAAAAAGGACCCAAAACCTGAGCTTACTATGAACAGCTTGATCTCCGCACAGAAAATCCCCAGGGCGATGATCAAGGAAACCAGAAAAGTGATAGCCATGGCGAGAAAATTCAACAAGGAAGTGGTCGAACCGCGGGCCTTGGAGCTGGATCTCCAGAAGATGGAGGACCCCGATTACCTGCCGTGGGATCTCGTCGAGGAAGCCAACCGCCGTGGCTTCTTCACACTTTTCGAGCCCAAGATCTTCGGGGGTCAGGGTGTAAACCTCCCAGCGTTTTCCTACTTCTCCGAGGAGCTTGCTTCAAAATGCGTGGGGATAGCGAACGTGGTCGCGGTCCATTATCTCGGTGTTGGTACCCTGGTGGCGACATGGAACGTTCGATTGATGAACCGACTGATGAGGGACGCGGCCGAGGGAGAACGGACCGGAAAGCCGACGATCATGGCCATGGCCATTACCGAACCTGCCGTCGGAACCGATGTCTGCGAGATGGAACTCTTGAACAAATCCAATTCGGCCTTTCGCACCGAGAGGGTTGATGGGGGATATGTCCTGAATGGCATGAAACATTTCATCTCCAATGGCCACTTCGCGACGTGGAACCTCGTTTTCGGGTACGAAGACCTCAAGAGACCGGCTGAGAGCATTGTGGTCCTGGCCGTGAAGGCTGGAACCAAGGGCTTTTCCCTGGGGAGGCAGGAACGGAAGATGGGGCAGAAGGCCTGCCCCGCGAGCGAATTGATCTTCGAGGATTGCTTCGTGCCTGATGAGAACGTCTGCTTCAGTCCCGATCAGGCCAGGAAGTTGAAACGCCCCGTCATTGAAAGCAACCAGCAGTTGGTTGATTATCTCTCCACGGCGTCACGTCCCGGAGTCGGTGCGTTCGGGACCGGAGTCGCCAGGGGTGCATATGAAGAGGCGCTGCGTTTTGCCAGAGATACGGTAGTTGCGGGAAAACCTCTCATAGATCACGAATGGGCGCAAGTGCTCTTGGCGGATATGTACATGAACGTGGCTCTGGCTCGGCTGACCTACATCGAAGGCAACTATGCCAATGGACGCTACGGCATGTTCAAGCTGCTGCAGGCAAAACCCATATACTATGCGACCAAGTACACCCCGAAGAAGGTCCTCGACATCATGATGTCGCCGATATTGGATATGCCCCTTTCAACCTGGATGTTCCGGAAGATGAACTACGATCTATGGAAACCCGAGCATCAGAAGATAGTAGATGGATTGAGCTCCATCTCCAAGGTATACGCCACCGACCTTGGCTTGAAAAACTGCCAGTTGGCTTTGCAGTTATTGGGCCAGGCGGGATTGCGCCACGATGGGAAAGTCGAGAAACACCTGAGGGATTCCAAGCTCCTTCAGATTTACGAGGGCACGAACGAGATAAACAAGCTCATAACTTTCAAGAGCATGATCTCTCATCTTGTGCCCAGTACCACCATGTTCGAGGAATAGCGGGGAGGTGAACCATATGTGCGCTTCAACCAATCAAGAACTGCAGATGCTGGATACCATGGCCATGGAATTCGCCGATAGCGAACTCGTCCCGGGGCGCGAGGAGAGCGACGAGTTTCCCTTCAAACCCCTCTTCGACGACGCTTTAAAAAAGGCGAGCGAGGTGGGCTTCTTCAGCCTGGTGCTGCCTGACGAAATGGGTGGAGCAAACCGGAGCATGAAAGCCCTCTGTACTGTCCTTCGCAAGATATGCCGGGTGGACGCAAGCCTGGGAGGGGTGATCTTCACCAACGCCCTAGCCCAGGAAGTGATGATGAATGCCAGCGCGTTGGATATGATCGGCCGGCCTGAGACTACGGAAGGAGACACGCGAGAAACCTTACTCGCCTTCGCGCCCTTTGATAATCCCATCGAAACCGGCAATCGCGCCACTGCCAGGGTGGCAGATGGAGGTTACCTTCTGGACGGCAGGGTGGAATATGTAGTGCTTGGCGGACTGGCCGGGAGAGTGCTGGTACCCGCAACGATAGAAGGACAGAAAGCCCTCTCCTTCTTCCTGGTGGAGACTGGCCGAGAAGGGGTCACGGTCAGCGAACCCGTTGTAAGCCTCGGTCTCCACGCCTGCCCGGCCGTGGATATGGATTTCCGGGGCGCTCCGGCTTCGATCGCAGGAAAAGAGGGGGAAGGGGAGCTGTATCTCAGCCAGGCTGCAGACCGGCTGAGCGTCGCATGCGCGGCCATGGCAGCGGGGGTGATGCAGGGCTCATTCATCACTGCCCTGGACTATGCCCGGCAGCGCTTACAAGGGGGCCGGGAGATCGTTAACTGGTCGCAGGTGCGCATGATGCTGGCAGATATGGCGATCAAGATCAAGTGCGCAGACCTGATCGTGGAAGCTGCAAGCACATCAGTTGATGAAGCAGAAAACGGATGGCAGCAGGCCTCGAGAGCCGCGGCACTGCACGTATGCCCCATCGCTTGTGACGCAACCAGCGACGGAATACAGTTGCTCGGCGGGAACGGGTATATGCACGAGTATGGCCAGGAGAAACGTTTCCGCGATGCACAGCACATACAGTTGCTGTTGGGTATGCCCCCGCTTCGGAAACTTTCTTATGTCGAGCGGATCATAGACGGCGAAATGCATTAGCCCGTTCGGCTTCAGGTAGAGCTTGTACGAAAGAGAGGTGAGGTGATGAGTACGCTGGAAAGCAAGGAGCTTGAACAGGAGAAGGAGCTTCCGTTGAACGAGGATTGGAACCAGGTCGAGAAGGTGATCCTCGAGCGAAGGAGCGTCCGTATATACAAGGAGAAGCAGGTCCCGGAGAACCTGGTGCGCAGGATCCTGGAAGCGGGCAGGTACGCTCCCTCCGCAGGCAACTATCAGCCGTGGAAATTCATCGTCGTCCGGGACAAAGACATGATAGATGAGATGGAGAAAGACGCCCGGATGATGGCCAAGATGATCAAGACCATGCTCGCATGGGAGACCAGCCCACTGGGTCCCATCTCCAAGTATATGGCGAAGGCCGCCATCTGGATGCTGCCGAACAAAATGCATCCCATGCCCTTTGCAGCGATATCTTTTGTCGCCGACGGTAAGCTGTCGCTCTTCCACGGCGCCCCAACGGTGATCCTACTGCTCAAGGACAAGCGCGGTGCCGGCAGGCCTGAGGTCGATCTGGGCATCTGCGGGCAGAACATGGTCCTCGCGGCGCACAGCCACGGTTTGGGCACCTGCTGGGTGGGATTCGTGGAGTTCCTCAGGCAGAACCCGAAGTGGAAGAGGCGTTTGGGCATTGAATACCCGTTCGAACTGTGCGAGGGTATTGCACTTGGCTATCCAGTCGGGAAGCCGGACGGAATAGTGCCGAGGGAGACGCACCATGTCAAGTGGTTCGAGAACGGCAGCATGAAGGTAATGGTCTGAGGGGGGGATGAAATGGCTCTCATTAGTATATGGGAAAGACTGCGTATACCGTCTTACGACAATGCGGAACACTGCTCCATGGCCGCCGTTGAGATCGACCACGAGAAATGCAACTGCTGCGGCCTCTGCATCAAAGCATGCCCCGCCAGCGCCATCCAGATGGAGGGCAAGGGAAAGGACAGGAAGGTCGTGATGAACCCGCATCTTCCGCAGTGCGTGGCATGCAACGATTGCATGTCTATCTGCGAGCAGGGTGCCATCAAGGCGGTCAAGTCGTACGACTTCAAGTACCGCTACAAGACGGTGATGCGCGAAGGGCTGGAACTGCCCCGGAATTTCCGGGCTTGAATGCACAGCTTGTTACCTTTTGCTTGTCCGTGGGACCGTCCGCTTATCCTGTGGACGGCTCGTCGAGGACTGACGTGAGGCAGGATCATAGAAGTGTGGGTAAGAGAGACTGATCGTGCGGAACATAGAGCGATTGAGAGGGCCGGTTTGGCCCATACGCTTAAATGCGAGCTGGATGAAATACTCAATCCTTCATCCATAGCGGTGGTCGGAGTATCAGGGGACAAGGGAAGTCCAGGGTCCCTTATATACCGGTCGATAAATGGGATGGGCTTCGAGGGCCCCCTCTATCCCGTCAACAGAAAAGGTTCGTACGATGGAAAGCCGTGTTTCCGCTCCATCAGCGAGATCCCGGAGAAGGTCGATCTGGTGTTCCTGGCAACCCCTTCGCACAGCATCCCCTCCCTCGTGCGGGAATGCGTAAGTCTGGGAGTGAAGGGATGCGTGATAAACAGCGCCGGGTTCTCTGAAAGCGGCGAAAGCGAAGGCTCGCGGCTGGAAGAGGAGATAGTCGAGTCTTTAAGGGGTTCCTCTACGAGGATCATTGGGCCGAATTGCCTGGGGTTCTATTCTTCGCAAGGGAGGGTCGCTTTCTTCGATAACATGAGACCGAGCAGGGGTGGGATTAGCCTGATATCGCAGAGCGGCTCCGTTTCCACTTTCTCGTATTACCTGGCAGAAGAAAGGAACCTCCATTTCTCGACTATAGTCAGCAGCGGCAACGAACTGGACTTGAACTGTTCGGAATTGCTGGAATACTTCATAGCCGATCCGGGCACATCCATTATCCTGGCTTATCTGGAGGAACTGCGGGAGCCGCGCAGATTCCTCAGTCTGGCCAAAGACGCCCATGGCAAAAAACCCATAATCGCCTGTAAGTCAGGATTAACGCGGTCAGGGGGAAGGGCGGCGATGAGCCATACCGGGTCGTTGGGAGGGTCGCTCGCGATATGGCAGGGCGCTGCGGCGCAATCGCATCTGGTGCTCGCGGACGACCTGAATGAGCTTATTGACCTTGCGGCTCTTTTCACCCACTTGCCCAAACCAAAGGGCAGGAATGTAGCTATTCTCAGCTCGCCGGGCGGCCTGGCGGTGATATCCGCCGACTTGGCGGAGAGATATGGCCTTGAGATCCCGCTTCTTTCGGACTCCACTTCCGCACAGCTGAGCGAGATCCTGCCCGGCCAGGGCATCAGTACCGCCAATCCTGTAGACCTGGGGTTCGGAGCGCTCAAGGCCGGGGTATACAGGGAGACCTTGAGGATCCTGGACATGGACCCCTCCATCGACATGATAGTCGCCCTGGGCGGAGCCCCCGCTTCGAGGGAGGATGATGCCCACATGTTCAAGTACTTCACGGAAGAGATATTAATGGTGAAGGAGGAGCTGAAAAAGCCGCTGCTGGTGGTCCTGCTACCCAGCGTTTACATGGGCTCTTACTGCCTGGAACTCTATCGTGCGGGTGTTCCGGCCTTTCTCTTATTAAAATCGGCGTTCACGTCCCTTTCCCGATTCGTGGATTATCATATTAGGAAATGATGCGGCTGCACGCTTGAAAGGGGGAATCAACCATGGACGAGGACCGTCCCTATTGGAACATGGAGATGGAGCCCATACTCAACACGCCAGAGATGCGGGAGATACAACTCAAGAAGTTAAAGGTGTTTCTGAGGCGGCTCTACGACAACGCACCCTTCTATACGAAGAAGTTCGACGAGCTGGGCGTGATGCCCGAGAAGATCAACAGCCTCGAGGACTTCTCCAGCGCCGTGCCCCTCTTCGACAAGGAGGGGCTGAGGGCTATGGTGGTGGAGTTCGGCGGGGATATCCTGGCCGTGCTGGACCAGATCATGCCGGTCAGTGTAGATGACCTCAGCATCATGGCTACCACCACCGGCACCACCGGCATCCCCACCCCCTACCCCATGAGCTGGCACGACATGGAAGACGTATGGGGGGAAGCCATGGTGCGTGGATCCTGGCGGGCGGGCATACGCTCCCATGACCGCGTGCTCTTCTGCTTTGCCCTCTCCATGGTCATCGCTGGCATACCCAGCATGATGGGCATGCATAAGCTGGGGGCCATGGCCATCCCTGTAGGGGCGGAAGCGGGCACCGACCGCATCCTGCTCATGCAGACCCTCTTCCGGGGCACCGCCTACTGCGGAACCCCCTCCCTGGCAGATTACCTCGTGGAAAAGTGCAAAGAGCAGGGGAGGGACCCCAAGGACCTAGGCCTCCACACCCTGTTTTGCGGAGGGGAGCCGGGGGCCGGGATACCGGAAGTGCGCAACAGGCTCGAGTCCGCCTTCGGTGCGCGCATCTTCGACGCCGGGGCGGGCTTCGGCGTCTCCTGCGACCACGAGGAATACCAGGGCATGCACTGGACAGGTGACGACCTGGCACTCTTCGAGCTGGTGGACCCGGATACCAAGGAATCCATCCCCCTCGAGGACGGCGCCGAGGGCGAGGCCGTGATCACGGTATTTGCGGGGGATGGCATGTCCTGGCTGCGCACCAGCATGGGCGATATCCAGCAGGTCTTCACCTCCCCCTGCCCCTGCGGCCGCACCGGCTTCCGCTACAAGGTGGTGGGCCGCACCGACGACATGCTCAAAGTGAAGGGGGCCATCGTCTATCCCACCATGGTGGAGGGCGTGGTGGGCGGCTTCGTACCCAAGGTCACCGGCCAGTTCCGTATCGTGCTCACCGAGAAGCCCCCTCGCGTCGTGCCTCCCCTGAAGATAAAGATAGAGTGGGGGGAGGACTTCCCGGCGGACAAGCTCCCGGAACTGGAGAAGGAGGTGAAGGAGGCCTTCCACACAAAGGCCAAGTTCACCCCGGAGATCATCTGGATCGAGGCGGGGGAATTGGAGCGCTCCACCTACAAGGGGCAGACCTTCGAAAAGATGTACGAGCAATAGAAGGAAGCGATCGTTCCATAATAACGAAAGGCTGCGGCAGCGACGAGCTGCCGCAGCTCAGTCTTAACCGGTTTTCTATGGTGGATAGAGGGGAGAAGAATGAAGAAACTCGATGGCAAGAAAGTGGTGATCACGGGCGCCGCTTCCGGGTTGGGAAGGGCGCTGGCGCTGGCGCTGGCGCGCAAGGGATGCCGTATAGGCATCGTGGACATCAACCTGGAGGGTGCCGAGGAGACCCTGCGCATGGTCGAACGGGCGGGTGGCAGCGGGGAGATCTACGAGCTCGACGTGAGGGTGGTCATAGACTGGGAAGCCATGGCCGACCACTTCTTCCGCAGCTGGGGAGGCGTGGACGTCCTCATCAACAATGCCGGGGTGGTGGTGGTGGGAGACGTGGGCGACGTCCCCATAGAGGACTGGGAATGGATCTTCAGTATCAATTTCTGGGGGATGGTCTACGGTTGCCACACCTTTATTCCGCGTATGAAAACCCAAGGCGGTGGTCATATCGTCAACGTGGCTTCCGCAAACGGGCTCATGTGCCTGCTGGAGATGGCCCCCTATAACACCACCAAGGCGGCGGTCATCGCGCTCTCAGAGACCCTGCGGAGCGAACTGGCCCCCTTCAAGATCGGGGTCACCGCCGTATGCCCCATGTTCTTCAACACCCACCTGCTCGACGATATGCGCTACACGGACGAGTTCTGGTCGGAGGCCACACATACCGCCTTCGAGTATGCCCGTATGACCGCGGACGAGGTAGCGCTATCGGTGGTCAAGGCCGTGGAGAGGCGGAAGCTCTATGCTGTTCCCCAGACAACCGGCAAGGTGTTTTGGATGATAAAGCGTATGAATCCTGGTCTCTTTCACGGATCTCTGGCATTCCTGAACCGCACCGGGGCCGGGCGCCGTCTGTTCGTGTGGATGGCCCGCAAGGGCTTGGTGCAGTAAATCCGTTGGCAGTATCTTAATTAATACGTACAGTATAATAAATATGGCGCAGGAAGGTAGGGTTCATTCATGAGCGTCTTATCCCGCAGGGAAAGAGAAAAGCTGGCCCGCAGGAAATCGATTCTCCAGGCGGCTCGCGAATTATTCTACCTTCATGGATACCAGGCCTCAACCATCGATAAGATCGCAGAAAAGGCGGAACTCAGCAAAGGAACGATTTACTCTTATTTCGACAGCAAGGACGAACTCTACGTATCGGCCATCATAGAGGCTTTTCTCGAACTGGAAAAAGCGCTTATAGTCACCGCCAACCAGGATATGCCAGTCGAGGAAAAACTCAAGGCGCTATATTTCGCCTTTGTCGATCACTGCCTCATCTACAAAGAACAACTCAGGTTAGGTTCATACTTCTATACCAACACAGCCAGAAAATCCATCCCCCGGCATCTTCTGGATGAGATAGACGATCATACATGGAAATGCCTGGACATCACTATCCAGGCCATACAGGAAGGAAAAGACAAGGGGGTTATACGGGAGGATGTAAACCCGACGGAACTCAGCATCATCAGCTGGCGAACGGCTGTCGGCCTCCTGGAAATGGCGATGGTCGAAGACGAAAACGAAGAAGACGAGAAAATGTACCGCAACCTTTTCGATCAGGCCATAACCCTCATGCTTAGAGCCATTAAACGAGAGGCGGATGCGGAAGCAGGCCCAGCACCTGAGGTGACGTCAGGCTGAGATAATACCGGAATAATGATTTCCCTGCTCAGCCAATAAACCCTGGTTCCAACTTCGTCCACTATGGAGAGCCAAACAAACCAAGCGGGGGCGCGTGTCCCCGCTTCGCATATGTCATAAGATCGATGAGAAATTATTGAATTGATATATATTCCTCAAACGAGTTAGGATCGGGCACCGGAAGGTTATCCTCGAGCAAGCCATTCACATGCATTTCGATGGCATCGTGCATATTCTTTTCGACCTCTTCACGAGTAGCTCCAGTGGCTATACAACCCTGCAAGTCAGGCGAATATGCTGAATAGCCACTTTCCGTCTTCTCAATAGCCACCAAGAACTTATACATTCTTTTGTTTCTCCTTCAGCTGGGCTTGTTTCAATATGCTGTTCAAAGTGCCCGGCGCTAAATCATCATGATTATGCCCAGCGATCGTGACTCTTCCTTTTTTGCTAATCCCTTAAATGCTTTCAGGTTTTCCTATCTTCGCCAGGAATTCACATACCATGGCCGGGATATCTTTGTCGCTATCCTGAAATGTGAAGGATTCTTTTCTCCCATCCGGCATGACGAGATAAAGAGTATTCATACGTGCGTTCTTGGCGATCTTTTCCCCGGGCGTAACCGAATAAGTCGAGCCCCGCTTCATCCCATAGGAGAATGCCACATCCAGCGGAATCTCCTTGACGCTCTTTATCTTTTTATGGGAAGTCCATCCAATCTGCAGCAAAATGAAGCGTTTATCGGTAAGGGAAAAGATGTAGGCGAGGCTCTTCCAGAATCCCTTATGCGAGGCAAAGCTGATAATTGAAATCTTTTCTCCGGATTGGAGATACGGGGCTACCATCTCCCGCATTTTCTCGTCAGTCAGAAATACAGGCACACACATTCACCTCCATTTAGCTGGCTCGATCAATTCAACCGAATGTGTCTTCGTTTATCATCCTTGTCCTGAGATAGAATTCCACTCCCGGTCCGGGGTTCCTTCTCTTGGCATCCCCATACAGGTGGAACATTCGGCACCCTATTTTAACTGAAATTTCCCATATATACTTACGGAGAGACAAGAATATTAAGAACTCGGATAGTCCCAGCAAGTTCCTTTATCACGGTTCTAACTTCGTCCACTACGGTGAGCCAGCAAACCAAGCGGGGGTGTATGCTTCCGCTTTTCTGTGTATGAGCGTGCATTAGTCGTTGGGCGTTAGATTCCTTAATGATAGAATACTGATATCAAGAATGGCTATCCAGGGTAATCGGGGAACGCAGGCTACCAGCCGCCGTCCATAGTCAAAGAGAGCATTCCGTGCAGCGTGCTGGCCTGCAAGATATCTCTCAATATCGAACCTTTCCAGGATAGAAGGATTTTATTCAAGGGGGCAATGCCATGGAAGATGAGAACAGGGCTTCGGAAATATCACTCGATCGCACGGAATGGGAACGAAGAGAGACGGCGCTTATTACCGGAGCATCGGAGGGAATCGGTTACGAGTTGACCAAGCTGTTCGCGTGTAACGGTTACAATCTAGTGCTGGTGGCGAGAAACGAAGCGAAGTTGAACCAGATCAGAGAAGACCTTTCGCGTGCTCAAGGCATATCTGTGAAGGTCATCGTAAAGGATCTGTCCAAGAGCAATGCTCCGTATGAGATATACGACGAGTTGAAGAAGGATGGAATCCGAGTCAATATACTTGTCAATAACGCTGGATACATGGTCTACGGCCTTTTTACGGAAACGGAATTATCCCAGGAACTCGACATGCTCCAGGTCCTCGTCTGGTCACCCCTTGTACTGACAAAGCTTTTCTTGAAGGATATATCACGGGAAGGAGGCGGCAAGATTTTGAACATCGGGTCCATCGGTTCGTTTAACCCGGGGCCGTTGTCTGCAGTCTATTTTGCCGCCAAAGCATTTATCTTGAGTTTCTCCCACGCTATCGCCGAAGAACTGGCAGTCAAAAATATAACGGTTACGGCATTGTGCCCGGGTGGGACCAGAACGCAGTTCCATCATAGAGGAAACATAGAAAATCTCTTTGCGTCGAAATACGGGTTAATGAGCGCAGAGAAGGTCGCCGAGACCGGATACAAGGCACTAATGAGTAATAAGAGACACGTGGTGCCAGGAATTGCGAATAAGGTGATAGTATTCACGGGGCGCCTTGCCCCGTGGACTTTTCGGGCTAAGGTTGCGAAAGCCTTTATGTCGTAGCCGATTATGGCTTTAACAGAATCTCTTTCTTATCTACTTATCCTTGTGCTTGCACTGCAGGGATGGAGAAATCCCTGCTCAGGTTATAAATCCTGGTTCTAACTTCGTCTAATACGGGGAGCCAGCAAACCAAGAGGGGGCACACGCCCCCGCTTCCCTCTTGCATACTATTTGGGTATATTTAGCAGAATATTCGATCTTCGAGACCTGACCCCATCCTTACGCCTAACTTTCACCGCTGCCTTC
>CAYHAT010000040.1:0-14769 GCA_964354675.1 uncultured Actinomycetota bacterium
GCACCTTGCTCGCCGGGCTCGTGGGTTTTATGTTGTAGGGCAGTATATGGGGTCGTATCTTCGATCTTCGATTTGCCTTTAATTTCTGGTCTGTGTGATCTATGTGGTTCATAAACCGAAGATCGAAGATACGACCCCATGCGTGGTAGCAACGTCCGGATGGGCATCGCCTCCCCATGTGGGTGCGCAGATGATATCATCGATTTATCATGGGAGAGAGCAAGTTCGTCATCGTAGGTGGGAACCCCTTGCGGGGTATGGTGCGCGTCGGGGGGGCCAAGAACTCCGTGCTCAAGCTCATGGCGGCAAGCCTGCTCACCCCCGAGGAATGCCTGATCCACAACGTCCCCCGCATCACCGATGTGAAGATAATGGTGGAGGTGCTGCGCTGCCTGGGGGTGGAAGTGGGATGGGAGGGGAACAGCCTCAGGATACGTTCCGGCGAGTTCCCGTCGCGTGAAGCCCCTTATCATCTGGTGCGGCGCATGCGGGCATCCATCATCGTGCTCGGGCCCCTGGTGGCCCGTTGGGGGGAGGCATCGGTGGCCATCCCAGGCGGATGCAACATCGGCTCACGCAAGATAGACATGCACCTCAAAGGCCTGGCGGAGCTGGGGGCGGAGATCAGCACCGAACACGGCTACGTGCACGCGCGGGCATCCCGCCTGAAAGGGGCGCATATAATCCTCGATTTCCCCAGCGTCGGGGCGACGGAGAACCTGATCATGGCCGCGGTGGGGGCCGAGGGGCGCACGATCATAGAGAACGCCGCCCGCGAACCGGAGATCCAGGACCTGGCGGCCTACCTCGTGTCCATGGGGGCGGAGATCGAGGGAGCGGGTACGCCGGTCATCGAGGTCGCGGGTCCGGCGGAGTTGAGGGGAACCGAGCATACCGCCATCGGTGACCGTATCGAGGCCGGGACGCTGGCCGTGGCCGCCGCGGTCACCGCGGGAGATGTGACCATCGAGGGGGTCGACCCGGGTCACTTGGGCCTGCCCCTGGAGAAACTCCGCGAGGTGGGTGTGGGGATAGAGGACGAGGAGGGCCGCCTGCGGGTGAGGGGCGGGGGCGAGTACGGGTCGGTGGACCTGGCCACCCTTCCCTTCCCCGGGTTTCCCACCGACCTGCAGCCGCAGTTGATGGTCCTGCTGAGCCTGGCTGGGGGCACCAGCGTGATCACCGAGAACGTCTTCGAGAGCCGCTTCATGTTCGTGGACGAACTGAACCGCATGGGATGCGATATCAATATCGAAGGCCATCACGCCATCGTGAAGGGGGTGGGCGCTTTGAGCGGCGCCGAAGTCTGCGCCCCCGACCTGCGCGCGGGCGCGGCCTTGGTCCTGGCAGGGCTGGCCGCGGAAGGGGAGACGCATCTCCTGGACGTCCAACATGTGGACCGCGGATACGAGGACCTGGAGGAAAAGCTCTCGCGCCTCGGGGCCGATATCAAGCGAGTCGGGGTCGAGGAGGAGCCCCTTCTCTAGGCGGCAGCCGCGTGCCACCTGGCCTGTATCAAGGGTTTGGGACCGCAAGTCCGATATACTCTGATGGTCCGGGATCCATTGCGATCGACGTCCGCCGCGGTGGCGAAGGACTCAAAGGATGCAGATATCGCGGCACCCTACACCCGCAACCCGCGTCAAAAGGGCAAGGAGGGCCGGGTGCCCGGTGGGACGAGTGGAGGTAGCAGATTGGCCGCAAGAGAGATGAGAGGGAAAGTTTTCCGCGCCGCCGCCATCCTCTTCCTCGCAACGCTTATATGCCTGGGCGCCCTCCCGTTAAACGGTTCCACCACCGCAGCGGCAGTCGGCCTGAACACGGCGAAACGACAGCTCATAGAGCGCCTGTATCCCGCACAATACCCTCCAGGCAGCTATCTCCCCGGAGAAGTGGTGGTGGTGCTCGAGCAGCCATCGCCGGAGAACCTGGATATATTGCTCGAGGAGTTCGCGGGTACGCTTGATGAGGGCGGGGATAGAGCCATCTCCGCCTTTGTCGCAAGCCCGGTGAAGGTGGCCGTGCGGCTGCGGCTCAGCCCGGGAGCGGACGAGCTGCAGGCGGCCCGCAAGATCATGTCATCCCCGCTGGTGAAAGCGGCAGAGCCCAACATCGTCTTCCGGGCTACCGCCACTATCCCCAATGACCCCTTGTACGACCAGCAGTGGAATCTGAAAGGCCCCTACGGCGTGAAGGCGGACGAGGCCTGGGACCTCCAGAGGGGTTCGACCGGCATGACCCTGGCGGTCATCGACACCGGCATGGATTACCTCCACCAGGACCTACTCGGGCGCCGCCTGGGCGGCTGGGACTACTACAACGGAGACGCCGACCCCTGGGATGATAACGGCCACGGGACCATGGTGACCGGGATGGCCTGCGCCAACACGAACAACGCCACCGGTTCGGCGGGCATGGACTGGTACGCGCGCGTTATGCCCCTCAAAGCCCTGGGGGCGAACGGGGAAGGTTACCTGGACAGCGTGATCAACTCCGTTTACCATGCCGCCAACAACGGGGCGGACGTGATCAACATGAGCCTGACATCTTCAACGTATTCCAATGAACTGGCGGACGCGGTGGAGTTCGCGCATTCCATGGGGTGCGTAATGGCGGCGGCAGCCGGCAACGAGGGCGATACGCGCATCGATTATCCCGCCGGCATGACCTACGTCATAGGGGTCAGCTCCATAGACCCTAACGGCAACCGCTCCTACTTCTCCAACCACAACTCCTCCGTCGACCTGGCGGCGCCGGGGGCGGGGATCATCGGCCCGGAGCCCAACAACATGTACGATCGGGGATCGGGGACCTCTGAAGCCACCCCCCACGTGGCGGCGGCGGCCCTCCTGGTCCTGGCGGAATACCCGGGCTCCACCCCCGAGGAGGTCTGGCGCAGGCTCAAGGACAGCGCCCGGGACCTGGGCACCCCGGGCTACGACGAGGATTACGGGTGGGGTCTCCTCGATGTCAGCGGTGCCCTGAGGGTGCCCTTGGTGACGGTGACCTCTCCCCAGGACTATAGCTATCCCGCAGCGGGAAAGATCTCCGCGGTCACCGCCAGCGCCAACACCGCCATCAAGTACATGGAGCTCTGGTTGGACGGGGACCTGGTAGAGAGCTATACCAACCCCGCACCTGGAGGAAGCCTCAGCTATACCTTCAACTCCTGGGACCTCAGCCAGCTCGCGGAAGGCACCCACAGCATCACGGTCAAGGCCATCGACACTATTGGCACGCAGGATGGCGAGAACACCGTCACGGTCTATCGCAACCTGAGCCAACCCCGCCCCGCCCAGGACTGGTACCTGGCCGAGGGCACCACCGATTGGGGCTTCGAGGAATACGTACTGGTCCAGAACCCCAACGCCGCTCCCGCCTCCGTGCAGGTCACCTTCATGAGACCGGGGGGGTCTACCCAACAGCACGCTTACTCCATGACCGGCAACTCCCGGCTCACCATACTGGTCAACTCGCTGGTCGCATCGAGCGATGTCTCCACCCATATCCACGCGGACCGGCCGGTGGTGGTGGAACGTGCCATGTACTGGGGTGATAGGACGGGAGGCCATGTCGCGGTGGGCGCCAACTCGCCCGACCCCGATTGGTACCTGGCCGAGGGGACCACCGCGTGGGGCTTTGAGGAATACGTGCTGGTCCAGAACCCCAACGCCGCTCCCGCCTCCGTACACGCAACTTTTATGAAGCCGGGCGGCTCCACCCTGGAATACGATTTCTCCATGGCCGGCTACTCGCGGCTGACCCTGCCCGTTAACAACCTGGTCGCATCGAGCGACGTCTCCACCCACATCCATGCCGACCTGCCGGTGGTGGCGGAGCGGGCCATGTACTGGAACGGAAAAGACGGTGGCCACGCGACCCTGGGGGTTACCGAGGGATGCGCCACCTGGTTGCTGGCCGAGGGCTCCACCGCCTGGGGTTTCGAGGAGTACGTCCTGGTGCAGAATCCCAACCCGGTGGCGACCAACGTGACCTTCACCTTCATGAAGCCGGGTGGCAGCCAGGTACGGTCCGTCTTCTCGGTCGGCCCGCTTTCCCGGTTCACCTTGAACGTGGCGCAGGTGGTGCCGGGGAGCGACGTCTCCACCTACGTACAGGCAGACCAACCGGTCATAGCAGAGCGGGCCATGTACTGGCCGCGGGGTTCGCGCGCCCGCGTGGAGGGGCACTGCAGCACCGGCTCGATCACATCGGCCAATACCTGGTACCTCGCCGAAGGCTCCACCGCCTGGGGCTTCGAAGAATACATCCTCCTGGTAAATCCCAGCGATAACGTGGCCCACGCCACCCTGGTGTTCATGCGCACCGACGGCAGCACGTCTACCTTTGCCGTGAACATCGCAGGCAAGGCGCGCTCCACGGTCCATGCCAACGAGGTGGACCCCGGCCGCGACGCCTCCGTCCAGGTCGTCTCGGACAGGCCCCTGGTGGTGGAGCGCGCCATGTACTGGTCGGACAAGGAGGGTGGCACCGACGCCCTGGGGGTCCTCCGGCCGTAGAGGTGTGGTTACGCAGATGTGTATGGGGCCGTATCTTCGATCTTCGGTTTATCCATAATTCCTGATCTGTGTGATTAATGTGGTTCATAAACCGAAGATCGAAGATACGACCCCATGGTAGAATCATAATTCCAGACGACGGTACGGAGTAGCGGGGCGGCGCACAAGAGATAGAGCGCCGAAGCGGCCTTTTTGCTGCCGGAACGCGCAGACGAGAGCCGTGCTTGCTTCGATGTTACAAACATGTTACCAAGCTGTTAAAAAAGTGCAAAGAACGGAACTGGGGGGTTTACAGGACTGTCTGATCTGGTGTTAATTATATATAGTCCTGGTATTTGTATATTATTGGCTGAAGGCTTGGAACGAGGCAGAGGATGCTGAGGACTTCAGTCCAGACAGTAATCAATATAATAGTCATCGTCCTGGTCATCGGGGCGGTGGCCATGGGCGCTGTGGCCTTCATCCCCCCCAAGAACCCCATGGGACCCTTGATCGGGAAACTCCTCTCGTCAAAGGGCACGCTTGCAGGCCTCATCGAGAATCTTGACCCCGCCGACCTGGCCGAGGCCATGCGCAATAACCCCGAGATGATGGGAGACCTCATCGTGGCACTCGGGGACGAGGGGGCGGAGCAGGTAGCGCAGGCGGTCAACGAGAACCCCGAGTTCATAGTGGTCCTCGTCGGCGAGCTGGACCCGGGAACCCTGGCCTACGCGCTCAACGACCCCGCCGCGGCCGCCTTCACCACGGATCTCCTCGAGTACCTGGACCCGGAGGTCATCGCGGTTATAGTGAACGAGAGCGGACCCTTCGTGGCGGACCTTCTGGGCGCCCTTGACGCCAAGGTCTTAGCGGAAGCCCTCAACGCCAACGGTGAGTTCATGACCGCTGCCACGGCGGCCATGGACCCGGCGGTGCTGGCCGGAGCGGTGAACGCCAACGGCCCCTTCGTCACGTCCCTTATCGGTTTTCTCGATCCCGTGGTCCTGTCCTCGGCCATGAACGCCAACCCGTCCCTGGTGGGGGACCTCCTGGGATTCCTGGATACGGCGGTGGTGGCCGGGGTGGTCAACGACAACGGTGCCTTCGTATCCGGCCTCATGAGACACCTTGACCCCGCGGTGCTCACGGCGGGGATGAACTCTCACCCCACCTTCCTCTCCAGGATGATGGGGTATCTGAATCCCGCGGTGATCGCAGGGGTGCTCAATGCCAACTCCGACTCCACCGCCGACCTGGTGAACAATTTATCAGACGAGCTCTTAACCAACGTGCTGGCCCTGACCGCCCACGACCCGGGCTGGATCAACGGCCTCCTGGCTAAGCTGAACCCGGCGGTAGTGGCTGCGATGATGAACAGCTCCAGCCCCTTCACCTCGGGGCTCATCAACGCCCTGGACCCCGCCTGGGCGGCGGGCATCGCCAACGCCAATCCCGACCTCATCTTCAAGGTCATGGACGCCATCGACCCGGAGCTCGTAGCCACCATGGCCAACAACCAGAGCATGCTGACCCGGGTGCTGCCGCTTATCGACACCGCGACCCTCGGGGCGGCGCTGGGAGAACATACCGATTTCGTGACCAGGCTGCTACCCCTCCTTGACCCCGCGCTGGCGCAGATCACCAACCAGGCGCTGGAGGGGAATCCCGAGCTGGCCAAGGCGATGCTGGCCAACCTGGACGGGGCACAGATCGCGGGCGCCCTAGCCCAGGCACCCGCTTTCTTAACCGGCCTGGTGCGGGGGCTCTCACCTGGATTCGTGGCCGCAGCCCTCAAAGGCTCCAACGACAACCCGCAACTCTTGATAAACCTGACCAACAGCCTGGACGCGTCCGCGGTATCGCATGCCCTGGACCTCTCCGGGACCTTCATGCCCACGCTGCTGGCGCTGCTGCCCAATAACGTGGCCCAGGCAGCCGCGCAGGCCCTGAACGCCAACCCGGCCATGCTGGACACCGTGCTGGGGACGGCCGATCCGGTAGTGCTCGCGGGCATCCTCAACGGGGGGGCGGCCGACGCCCTCATCGCGGGGCTCATCCCCCTCCTCAACGAGGGAGCTGCCCAGGCCATAGCCAACGGGGTCAACGCCGACGCAGGCCAATCGGCGGCGCAGTCCATGATCCGCTCGCTGCTCATCGCCACCGACCCCGTGGTCATGGCCGACGCGATGAACAACAACCCGGACTTCGTGGGGGGCATGATCGCCAACCTGAACCAGACCGCTGCCCAGGCCGTCGCCGACGGCATGAACGCCAATCCCGCCACCGCGACCACCGTGGCCCGTTATCTCGACGGGAACACCAGCCGCAGGATCGCGGAGGCGCTCAACGCCAACACCGCCATCATCAGGCCCCTGGTGCAGAACCTCTCCCCGCAAGTGGGGCGGGCCATCGCCGAGGGGCTCAATCAGAACACCACGGATATGACCACCCAGCTCATGGCCACCCTTTCCGATCAGGTGGGGGTCGAGCTAGCGAGAGGGCTCGAGAACAACACCCAGCTTATAACCACCCTCCTGCCCCGCCTGAACCAGAACGCCGGGCACGAGGTGGCCATAGGCCTGAACGAGAACTCAGGCCCCGGCGGCGGTGGTTTCCTGCAGGCCATGGTGGAGGCGACCTCCCCAACGCTCACCCAGGTCATCGTGAACGTGCTCAACACGCCGCCCTACAACATGGATAACTTCCTATCGACGCTCATCCAGAACCTGAACTCCGATACGGCGCAGGCGGTGGCCCAGGGGCTGAACGGCAACCCCGCGCTGGTCGAGAACGTCCTCAACCGCCTGGACGGTAAGGTCATGGCCGCAGGGCTCAACGCCAACGAGCCCTGGCTGACCGCACTGGTGGGGGCGCTGGACGCCCCCTCGCTTGCCAGCGCCCTGAACACCGCGTTAGGCACTGCCGGCGGCCAGGCTTTCGTGACCGACCTGCTCTCCACCCTTGACGGGGGGAATGTTGCGAAGGTTCTCAACATCAATCCCCAACTCACCCAGGAACTGATGGTGCGGGGGGCGCAGAACGGGCTGGGGCTCACCCTGCACGACCTTCTGCCCGACGCCGACGTGGGCGCCACGGGAGGCTTCCTCACCGATCTCATCGCGGGGCTCGATCCGGATATAGTCAGCAACGCCTTGAACAACAGCAGAACGGCATATCACGGCGCTCCGGGCCTTCCGTACGGACCCTGGACCTTCCTGGACGTGACCTGGATGAAGGTATACCTGATAGGAGGATTCGGCCTTATCTCGTCCCTGGCCTGGTCGAGGATCGAGGGCGGAGAGAGATATCCCGGTGGCCCCTCGCCGCCGTAGGAGAAAGAGAGAGCGCGATGCTCTTACGTAAACCCATACAGATAATAGTGAACCTGGTGGTGATCGGCCTTCTGGTCGGCCTGATCGCGACGGGCGTGGTCATGCTCCTGCCTGTGCAAGGCACCATCGGCACCGTGTTGGGCAAGATGTCCTCCCAGCGCCACACCCTGGCTGGGATCATCGAGGGAATGGACCCGGTGGAGGTCGCCAAGGCGCTGAACGAGAACCCCGAGTTCCTGGCCGCGCTCCTGTCCGAGCTGGAGAACCCGGAGAACCAGGAGGCGACCGCGCAGGCGATAAACGACAACCCCGAGTTCGTGGTGGTACTGGTGGCCAACATCAACCCCGAGCCCATAGCCGAGGCCATCAACGAGAACGGGGACCTCGTTGCGGAGCTTCTGCCCCTCCTGGACGTGGAGGTGCTGGCGGGCACGGTAAACGCCAGCTCTGACTTCACCGCGAAGCTCCTCCCCGAGCTCGACCCAGAGGTGATCGCGGGCATCGTGAACCTGAACGGCCCCTTCCTGACCGCGCTGGTCTCCTACCTGGACCCGGTGGTGCTCGCGGCCTCCATGAACGCCAACCCGGGCTTCACCTCGAACCTTCTGAAGGCGCTGGACCCCGCGACCATCGCGGGGGCGGTGAACGCCAACGGCGCTTGGCTCTCCACCCTGCTGGCGCTTCTGGACCCCGCACCCACCGCGCAGGCGTTGAACGCCAATCCAGGCTTCATATCGGGATTGCTGAGAGGCTTGAGCCCCAGGGTGCTAGCCTCCGCCCTGAACGCCAACGGAGCGTTCCTGGCCGGCATGACCCGTTACATGAACCCGGACATCATCGTCAGGGCCCTGAACGAGAACAAGTCCTTCCTCATCGGGGTGGTGAACCGCATAGACCCGCGGTCGGGGGCCGAGATCGCCTCCGATCAGGCGGTGCTCACCCGCATCCTGGGGCTTCTCAACCCGGCGCCCATAGCGGGGGCGCTCAACAGCAACGCCGGCTTCATCAAGACGGTGATGAACCAGCTAGACCCCAGGGGTCTTGCCGCTTCCCTCACCGGCACCGGCGACGCCGTGGCCTCCATCGTCTCCTACCTGCGGGACGACTACATCACCTATCTGGGTAACGACGAGGGTTTCCTGAACTCGGTCATACCCCTGATCGACCAGTCGGTGCTGGCGGGAGCCCTGAACGCCAACTCGGCCTTCATCACCTCCCTCATCCAGAACCTGCCTCCCTCCCTGGGGAGGGCGGCCGCGGAGGGGCTTAACCTCTCGCCGGCCTTCATAGACCGTATGATCGCAAGCTCCAATCCCGCCTTCCTGGCCGGGATACTGGAGGGAGCCGGGGACTTCATGTCCGCGCTCATTTCCGAACTGGACCCGGCGGTGGCCCGGGCGGCGGCAGCCGGGGTGAACGCCAACCCGGCCCTCATCAACGCGGCCCTGGACAACCTGGACGTCGATAAGCTCCTCTATATCCTGGGGCAGACCACCGGCTTTTCCGAGGAGCTATCCGCTCACCTCTCGCCCCTGGCGGCGGCGGGCATCGCCATCGGCCTCAACAACAACGGGGACTTCCTCTCCACCATGATCGGGAACCTCGACGCGCACGGCCTGGCGCTGCTGCTCTCTGCGCATCCCAACACCACCCGCCAGCTCTCGGCGTACTTGAACGCTCACTTCGCGCAGGCGGTGGCGGGAGGCCTCAACCGCGGGGGGACATTCCTCACCCAGCTCATATCCTACCTGGACCCCGCGGTGATCGCGGATGCCCTGGACGAAAACCCCGCCCTTACACGTGACCTCATCGCCGGGCTGGATGGGGGGCTGGGCCAGGCGGTGGCACAGGCAATAAACAACAAACCCGATTTTCTGGTGGCGGTCCTCGCCGGTCTGGACGCGGGAACCGGCGCGGCCATGGCCGCGGGCACCAACTTGAACGCCTCCGGGTTCCTGGAGAACATGCTGCGCTACCTTAACGGCAACGTGGCCGCAGCGGCGGGACAGGCCCTGGGTTACGCCGACCCGAACTTCCTCCCGCAGCTCATCGGCAACCTCTCTGCAGACACCGGCATGCGTATGGCCCAGGCCCAGAACGCCAACCCCGACCTGGTGCGCGTGCTCATGGCCAACATGGCCCCGGCCACGGCCCAGGCCATGGCCCAGGGATTGAACCAGAGCGCGGCGCAGAACCCGGGCTTCCTCACCAACCTCCTGGTGAACCTGGACGAGGAGACGGGCAAAGCCGTGGGCAGGGGGTTAAACGCCCTGGCGGTGGGGGAGGGCTCCTCCGACTTCTTCAAGGTGCTGGACATCACGCTCAAGAACACCCAGCAGCATACCCTGGCCGCCATCACCGGCGCCCTGGATACTACGCAGGGAAAAGCCTTCCTGAACGCGTTAATGGCGAATATAGATACGGCGGACCTGGCCACCGGGCTCAACGACGGCCTCGATGCCGCTCCCTCTTTCTTCCTGCGCAACAACCTGGCCGCCACCAACGCGGACATGATGGCGCGCATCTCCGGCGGGCCCGGCATGGAACTGGCCGAAAAGCTACTGGGGCTGAATCCGAACCCATCGCCACTGAGCGCATCCTTGGTGGCGCAGGCCTTGAACGGCGGCATCCAGCCGCTGCTGGAGGGCTTGCTCGCCGCATTGGACGCCAGGGGGATGAACGAGTCCATCGGCGAGGTCATGATCGATCCGGCCGTGCACTTGCCGGCAAAGTACCTTCTCGAAACGCCCGCCCATGCGCCCACGGACAACTTCCAGTTCCTCGTGGACATGATGTCGGATAACGACGTGCTGGCCCAGGAGCTCGCCGATGCCATAAACCACAGCCGTGCCGCCGATGACAGCCTGTTGCGCAACTTTGGTATTTCGGTGAGACTCAGGTTCGCCTTATTCGGGTTTATACCGATAGACGCGGTGGCGCCCGGGTATATTCAAGGCGCTTATACCGGCGCGCTGGTGTGGCCGCCGCCAGCGACGCCGCCCAATTAGCGGAAAAAGAGGATGAGGATCAGATGTTCCTTCTGAGCAGACCGTTACAACTGATAGTGAACATAACCGTGGTGGTCATGGTGGTCAGCGCCGTCGCGCTGGGCGCGGTGATGATCCTGCCGGCACGGAGCCCCATAGGTCCCCTCATGGGCAAGATGGCCTCCGATGTGGACCTCCTCACCAACATGCTCGCCAACACGGAGCCGGAAGCGGTGGCCGAGGCGCTCAACGACAACCCCGCGTTCATCTCGGAGCTCTTAAACGCCATGGTGGAGGAGGAGACGGTGCCGGTGGTCGCACAGGCAGTAAACGACAACCCGGATATCCTGGTGGCCGCCATCCCTTACCTTGACCCCGAGTCCATCGCCTACATCGTCAACAACAGCTCCGAGCTGGTCATCGGTCTGGTGGGATACCTCGACCCCACGGTTATCGCGGAAGCGGTCAACCGTAACGGCGAATTCGTGGCCGAGCTTCTGGGCTACCTGGACCCCGTGGCCCTTAACGCGGGTATCAACGCCAACGGGGCCTTCCTGGCGGCGGTGATGTCCTACCTGGACCCGCAGGTGATAGCGGGGGTGCTCAACGGCAACGGACCCTTCCTGACCAACATCATGGGGCTGCTGGACCCCGCGGTCACCGGCCAGATCATAAATGAGAACGCGGCCTTCCTCTCGGCCCTGGTCTCCAACCTCGACCCGGTGGTGGTGGCGGAAGTGGTCAACTCCAACGGTGACATGCTCTCGGCATCCCTGGACTACATAGACCCCGCAGTGATAGCCTCCGTGATCAACCAGAACGGTCCCTTCCTGGCCGCGGTCATGGGCTACCTGAACCCGGCCGTGCTGGCCGGCTCGCTCAACGCCAACATCGCCACCGTGGTGCGGGTGACGCGTTCCATCACGCCCGGTTTCGTGGCGGATATCCTGAACAACACCACCCTGCTCTCGGCCTCGGCTCCCTTCATGCAGCCGGTGCCGGTGGCCGGGGCGCTCATGACCGCCACCGATTTCATCAACGACCTGGTCAGATTTCTGGACCCCGACGTGGTGGCCGACCTCATCAACTCCTCCATCGAGCTGGTGAAGAAAACGACCGATTACACCGACCCCGGTTTCGTGGCGGACCTCATCTCCAACCGGGCCATGCTCTCGCGGGTGCTGGGACTTCTGGACGTGCAGGTGCTGGCCAACGTGGTCAACGCCAACCCGGGACTGACGTCGGACCTGGTGCCGCTTCTGGCTCCGGCGGTGGGCGCGGGAGCCGGCGCGGGCATCGGAGCCAACCCCGCCCTCATCGTCGAGGCGCTCAACGCCCTGAACCCGGCCATCCTTACCAACGCCTTAAACGCCCATCCCGAGATAACCGAGGCCCTCTCCCGCGTGATGCCGCCTTCCCTGGCGCCATATATCGCGACCGGCCTCAACCGCAACCCGGAGTTCCTGGGCGAGCTCCTGAAAAACCTCAACCCGGCCCCTATCGCGGCAGCGTTGGGAACCCATACGAGCTTCATCTTCGACCTGGTCTCCCAGCTGTCGCCCGGTGTGGTGGCGCCCATGATCCGTGGCTCCAACCGCAACCCGGATTTCCTGGCCTCGCTGCTCGCACACCTGGATGCAGCCCCGCTCGCGGGCGCTCTCAACGACAATCCCGCCTTTCTCCAGACCCTCCTCACCGACCTGAACGGGGCGATGGGGACGGCGGCCTCCCAGGGCATGCGCGACAACTGGCTGGCGGGCAGGGACTTCCTCTCGGCGGTCATCGGCGCCCTGGACCCCGCGGTCCTGGCCGGGGCCGTGAACGCCAACCCGGCCTTCCTGGAGGGCTTCCTGGCCAACACCAGCTCCCTCACGGCCGAGTACCTGGCGCGGGGCATCAACGCCAACGTGATCAATCACGCTTTCGGGCAGGACCTGCTCTCGGTGCTCATCACCAACCTCTCGCCGGCAGCAGCGGCGGCGCTGGCTTCCGGCGTGAACCAGAACGTGGCCGCCAACCCGGCGGACAACCTCTTGACGGGGCTGCTGGCCAACACCAACGGGCAGGCGGGCATAGCCATCGCCACCGGGCTCAACAACAATCCCTCCTTCGTGCGCGTGCTGGTGGAGAACGTCACCGCGCCCACGGCCATCGCGGCCGCGAACGGCATCAACCTCTCCTGCCAGCGGGCTCAGACCGGGACGGCGGAGCATCCCGCCGAATACTACCAATTCCTCAGGAAGCTCCTCGCCAACCTGGGCCCGGCAGTGGCTCAGGCCTCGTCCGAGGGACTCGTGAACAACCCTGAGCTGCAGCCCCTCATCAGCGCCATGATCAACAACTTAAACGCCGCCGCGGTGGCGCCGGTGATAGCCGCCGGACTGAACGGGAACCCGGCGGTGGGCAACATGATACCGGACCTGCTGAAAACGCTCGACGCCACCACGGCCCACACCATCGCGCTGGCCTTGAACGCCAATCCCTCCATGACCAGCCTGCTGCTGCAGGAGCTGAAACCGGCATTCGTAGCGGGCCTGCTCAAGGACAACTCGCTCTTCCTCTCCGGCCTCATCTCCAACCTGGACGGCGCGGTCATCGCTAACGCACTGAACGCGGAATACGCCATGCACACCGTTTCCGGGGTGGAGCATCCGGAGAACTCCATGCTGGGGCGCCTGTTCGCCTCACCCGATTTCAACGGGGCCGACCTTGCGGATCTCCTGGACACGGCGGGATACGACTTCCTGGTGGACCTCCTGGCGAACCTGGATGGCGCGCCCATCGCACAGGCCATCAACAACGCCGGGCAGGCGTTCCTGACCGAGTTCATCGCTTACCTGAACCCCGACCTGATCTTGAACGTGATCAGGGCGGACCGGGATCCCGTCTCTCCGACCGGCGATGGAGGGGGAGGGATCAAGGACCTGAACGTAAAGATCTACGTCTACGAATTGGCCGGCTTCCCGATCCCGTTGGGTGACGCGGAGTTCAAGACCCTCGATGCCGGCATCTGGATACCTCCGGATCTTCCCCCACTCAACGCAGATGCCCTACCGCTGTAAACGTCGGGGTTGTCTTTTCGTGAAGAATGGGGCCGTGTCTTCGATCTTCGATCTCCGTTGCCGATAGCTGTTTTCCTTCCTGGCTTAGACATGAAATCGAAGATCGAAGACACGGCCCCATTATTGACAGGGAACAATGTACCGCATATAATCCCGCTGATAATAGTTAGCAATGCTAAAGGTTTGAGATGAACCATATAATCGAAGTAAAAGACCTCGTAAAGAAGTACGGAGACCTCACCGCCGTCAAGGGTATAACCTTCGCGGTGGAGAGGGGAGAGATCTTCGGGTTCCTCGGGCCCAACGGCGCCGGAAAGACGACCACTATCAATATCCTCTGTACTCTGCTTGCGCCAACCTCGGGAACCGCCATATTGGATGACTGCGAGGTGGTGCAGAGCCGTGAATGCGTACGGGAATCCATCGGGCTGGTCTTCCAGGACCCTTCCCTGGATGACCGCCTTACCGCACGGGAGAACCTGGATTTCCATGCCTATGCCTACCGCGTCCCCAAGGATGAAAGGAATAAGCGCATCCGCGAGGTACTGGAGATGGTGGAACTCCTGGACCGCGAGAAGGACAGGGTGATGACCTTCTCCGGCGGCATGAAGCGGCGCCTGGAGATAGCGCGCGGCCTGCTGCATTACCCCAAGGTGCTCTTCCTGGACGAGCCCACCGTCGGATTAGACCCCCAGACCCGCAACTCCATCTGGGAATACATCCACGAACTGAAAAAGCAGCACGATATCACCATCTTCCTCACTACCCATTACATGGACGAGGCGGAGAACTGCGACCGCATCGCCATCATCGACTACGGCAAGATCATCGCCCTGGATACGCCGGAGAACCTGAAGAGCCAGGTGGGGGGGGACGTGGTGAAGAT
>CAYHAT010000041.1:0-14683 GCA_964354675.1 uncultured Actinomycetota bacterium
GGAGGAGAAGCGTTGAAAAGCGAGGAGGGAAGGGCCAGGGACCGGGAGGAAGTTCAGCGCAGGGAACACCGCATGGACAAGAGCTCTGCCCTCATACCCGACGACCCGACCCTCTTGGTCACCAATGCCGGCATGGTGCAGTTCAAACCATACTTCCTGGGGAGCGTCAAACCGGAGTTCACCCGTGCAACCACCTGCCAGAAGTGCGTCCGTACTACGGATATCGAGAAAGTGGGCCACACCGCCCGCCACCTGACCTTCTTCGAGATGCTCGGGAACTTCAGCTTCGGCGATTACTACAAGGAGGAGGCTATCCCGTGGGGATGGGAGTTTCTCACCGTCGACATGGGCCTGGACCCGGAACGCATGTACTGCTCCGTTTTCGAGGAGGACGACGAGGCATATGACATCTGGAGGCACGCGGCGGGCATCCCCGAGGAGCGCCTGGTGCGGCTGGGGGTGGAGGACAATTTCTGGGACATGGGGACCACCGGGCCGTGCGGACCGTGCTCGGAGATCCTCTACGACCAGGGCGAAGCTTACGGCTGCGGCGAGCCCGGTTGCAGGGTGGGATGCGATTGCGACCGCTACCTCGAGCTCTGGAACCTGGTCTTCATGCAGTACCACCGCGATGAAAGAGGTGAGCTGCACCCTCTGCCGTCCAAGAACATCGACACCGGCCTGGGCCTGGAGCGGCTGGCTTCGGTGCTCCAGGGTGTACCCAACAACTTCGAGACCGATACCATGGCAGCGGTGCTGCAGACCGCTGCTGACCTCTGCGGCGTGGGTTACGGACATGCGGAGGACAGCGACATCTCGCTGAAGATCGTGGCCGACCACTCCCGTGCGGTCTCCTTCCTGGTCGGCGACGGCGTGCTCCCCTCCAACGAGGACCGCGGCTACATCCTGCGCAGGCTTATCCGGCGGGCGGTGAGGCACGGCAGGCTCTTGGGCATCAGCGGCATCTTTCTCCCCCGTATGGTGGAGGTGGTGGTGGAGACCATGGGCGACGCTTATCCGGACCTCAAGCAGAGCAAAGCGTTCATAACCTCGATCATACGCAGCGAGGAGGAGCGCTTTTCTCAGACCCTACGCACCGGGCTGGTCTATCTGGAGGAGGCGGTGACCGGGTTGAAAAGCAAGGGGGGTGACGTCCTCCCCGGCGACGTGGTCTTCCATCTCCACGACACCCTGGGATTCCCCCTGGAGCTCACCCGGGAGCTCGCCCGCGAACACGGCATGGACCTCGACGAGACGAGGTTCGCGGCGCTCATGGAAAAGCAAAAGGAAAGGGCCAGGGCGGCCAGGGTAGAGGAAGGGTACGCGTCCCAGGTACAGGAGATATACTCGGAGATCCTGGACAACTACGGCGAGAGCCGTTTCACGGGCTACGAGACCGTGAGCGGCAAGGCTTGCTTGGTGGCAATAGTCAAGGACGGCCACGCCGCGGCGGCGGCCGCAGAAGGGGAGGAGGTGGAGGTGTTCCTCGACCATACCCCGTTCTATGGGGAGATGGGTGGACAGGTGGGCGACACCGGCACGATATCATCTCCCAGCGGTGAAGCCGAAGTCGTAGAGGCTTTACGTCCCACCCAAGGCCTTATCTCCCACCGTTGCCGCATAAAGCGCGGCGAGTTCAAGACGGGGGAGACGGTGGAAGCGGAGGTGGACGCCGAGAGGCGCAATGCCATCCGCCGCAACCACACCGCCACCCATATCGTCCATTGGGCTCTCAGGCAGGTACTCGGAGACCACGCGAAGCAGGCTGGTTCCCGGGTAGACCAGCGGCGGCTGCGTTTCGACTTCACTCACTTCCAGCCCCTCTCCAGGCAGGAGCTGGCGCGGATCGAGGAACTCTCCAACCGCAAAGTCATCGAGGACCTGCCAGTGCGTGCATACGTGACAACCTACGACTACGCGACCAGCATCAACGCCGTAGCCCTCTTCGGCGAGAAGTACGAGGACTACGTACGGGTGGTGGAAGTGGACGAGATAAGCCGCGAGCTATGCGGCGGAACGCACGTAGGGAGGACGGGAGAGATCGGCCTCCTGGTGCTGGTGAGCGAGGGCGGTATAGGGGCCAACATGCGCAGGGTCGAGGCGTTGACGGGGATGGAAGCCTACGCATACTTCCAACACCGCCAGGAGATGCTGGAAGGCATGGCCTCTGCGCTGAAGGTGGAGGTGGGCGACCTCCCGGATCGGGTAGACCGTATGATGCAGCGAGTCAAGGAGCTGGAGTCCGACGTCAAGAAACGAGGGCGGGAGGAAGTCGCCTCTCTTGTAGACAGCGGTATCGAGTGGGGCGAGAGCGAGGCGCCCGGGGACGTGAAAGTCCTCACCGCCGCCGTTGATGGTCTCGGTGCCCAGGACCTGCGGGAGCTCGCCGAACGCGCCCTGGCCAGGCACGCGGCCGGGGTGGTGGGCATCGCCGCCGCCCATGGCGATAAAGCGCACATGGTCGTGGCCCTGTCCAAGGAAATGGTCGGCGCCGGCCTGGACGCCGTGGAACTGGTGAGGAAGGCGGGGCGTCTTCTAGGTGGAGGCGGTGGAGGCCGGCCGGACATGGCCGTCGGGGGAGGCTCCGACACCTCGCACATCTCCGAAGCCCTGGCGGTCATGGTGGAAGAAGTGAAGTCGAGCCTGGAAGCAGGCCATGCGTAGCCTGGGCCTGGACATCGGTGGCCGCCGCATAGGTGTGGCCATCTCCGATCCCCTCGGGATCACCGCTGCCCCCCTCGAGGTCCTGCAGGATCTAGACCCCTCCGGGCTGTGCGAATACGTGGAGGGGAAAATCCGCGAGGGAGTTGATGTTGTCGTGGTGGGACTGCCGCTCACCCCACGGGGGCGTGAAGGTGAGCAGGCGCGCTACTCGCGCGAATACGCCCGGGCAATCCAGGAATTAGAGGAGGTCCGGGTGGTGCTCTGGGACGAGCGCTTCTCCACGCTGGAGGCCGAGAGAAGACTGCAGGAGGCGGGGCGTTCCCTCAAGGGAAGGAAGGTCGACGCCGAGGCCGCGGCGATAATCCTGCAAGCATACCTCGAGTATAGCGGTCACGGAAACGATAGAGAGGGATGGAACGGCGTCTGATATGAACAATGGCGGCAAAGACCGGAGAAAATGGCTTATCATCGGCATCATATGCGGCCTGGTAGCGCTGCTCCTCATGTTCATAGCCCTCTTTGCCCACTACTTCTATCCATCGCGGGGAGATGAGCCGGTGCGAGTGGTCGTCGGGGAGGGGGAGTCCGCAGCCCAGATAGCCGCCAAACTCCACGCCAGCGAGGTGATCACCTCCGCCACCCTATTCCGTTTCCTATCCTGGCTGCAGGGAAGGCAGGGGGACTTCAAGCCCGGCAGCTACGTCTTCTATACCGGTATGCACTACGGGGAGGTTTTCGCCATGCTGGAGGCGGGGCCCAACTACCAGGTGCGTCTGACCGTTCCCGAGGGGCTGACGGTGGAGCAGACCGCAGGCAGGGTATCGCAGGCGATGGAGGTCAGCGCGGAAGAATTCATGGCCGCCGCAACGAGCGGGGATTACGCCGTAGAACTCATCCCCCGGGAAAACCAGGATAACCTGGAGGGCTTTCTCTTCCCCAAGACCTACGACCTGACGGCCGACGCGCCGGCGCGGGAGGTGGTGGAGGTGCTCCTCGGCCAGTTTGACGCCGAGACGTCAAACCTGGACTGGTCGCAGGCAAGCGAGTTGGGGATGTCCCCATACCAGGCGGTGATCGCAGCATCCCTCATCGAACGCGAGGCCGTGTTGGATGAAGAGAGACCCCTGGTGGCGGCGGTGATCTTTAACCGCCTGCGCATGGACATGCTCCTGCAGATCGACGCGACCGTCCAGTATGCGCTGCCCGAGTGGAAAGACGTGCTGACCTACGACGACCTCGAGACCCCGTCCCCCTACAACACCTATCTGCACAAGGGGCTGCCACCGGCTCCCATCTGCAGCCCGGGGCTGGCAAGTATCGAGGCCGCCCTCAACCCCGCGGACGTTGATTATCTCTACTATGTGGCCACGGGCGACGGGGGGCACTTCTTCACCGCGGACTACAGCGAGTTCCTGCGTGTTAAAGAAGAGGTCCAGAAATAGACCCACGTTGACCTGCATCTTGAGAGGGATTCCCTGCCGGCCCCGATCTTCCTTGCGAGAAAAACAACGTCCCCGGGCTCTCAGCAAGCCGCAGGCTGCGGACCGAAAGCCCCGGGTTCTCATGACCTGCACCTATAGCCTGCAGCCTGCTGTTCATGTTTAATAGGAAATGGTCGAAATATCACTTGGAAGAGGGAGATGGAAGACGGCTGAGGAAAAGGATGCCCCCAAAAACCGGCTGCCTGCTCATTCAAGGCCTCGGCCGATTCGACCGTTATCACGGTAAGCGACCACGACAATAATATAGAGAGGTATTTCCTGAGATGGCTGAGGAGACCGAGGTATTAAGGGATCGCCTGCGTGCGATCTCAGAGGCCCTGGGCGTGTTGAACCAGGCCGGCGAGGAGGTGACCGGGAGGTCCGCTCCCCAGTTGATGTACTTCGCCGGTAAGGACCTGGGGCTGAAGGAAGCGGCCTCCTACGACAACACCGACGATATCGAGCGCGCTTTAAAGTGGGTCTTCCCGGGGATGGAAGAGGTGTGGAAAGTAACTCTATGGAAGAATAAGGAAGATGATGAGTTCTGGATCTACGAGGTGGAGGAGATGTTTGTCCGTCTCCTCTTCGAGGAGTGCCCCGTGCGTGCTTCCTGCCTGGCGGCGGGAGTGAAGCTGGGGGGCGTGGCCTGCCAGACGGTGCATGGCTACGCGGCGGGAATGTTGCAGAAGATATTCGGACGCAAGGTGGACCTACACACGGAGCATATGGGCCCCGGGGCCTGCCTTGTCATGCTGGTGACGGCGCTGGAGTGAGTGATGCGGGTAGCCATAGTGTCCCTGAGTTCCTGCCTCGGATGCCAGATGGTCTTTCTCAGCCTGGAGGACTATCTCTTCTCCTTTATCAGTGAGAACAACGTATCCTATGCGCCATTCGTCGTCGACCAGAAACAACTGCCCGAGGTGGACATGGTGCTGGTGGAGGGTACGGTCAGGAACGGAGAGGACTTCCGCAAGGCCAAGGAGGCGCGGCAAAAAGCCGGGCAGCTAATCGCCCTGGGCACCTGTGCCGGTCACGGCGGGGTACAGGGACTGGCGGACATGTTCTCAGAGAAGAAGCTCCTGCGGCGCCGTTTCGGGGACGGCGCCTCCATCGATGGGGCCCCCCAGGGCGTCAGGCGCATACTCCCCCTGGATTCCTACGTCCGGGTGGACGCATTTCTGCCGGGTTGTCCTCCCCCGACCGGGTTGCTCAAATCCTTCCTGGAATTCGCCCTCTCCGGGACACTGCCCTCACGCGAGGGCTCGAGCGTTTGCTCGCAATGCCGGGTTTCCGGCATCCCGCTTCCACAACCGGGTCCACGCAGGACGACGGATGCAGCGCCGGTCGCCGGCAGGTGCCTGCTGGAACAGGGGTACATATGCATGGGCCCCCTGACCAGGGACGGCTGCGGCGCGAGGTGTCCCAGCGAGATCGGGGTACCGTGCGGGGGTTGCAGGGGTCCCAGCGACGCGGTGCTGGAATACCCGGAACAAGACCTGCAGTCAGAGACGCTGAGGCGTTTGACCAGGGCTACGGGACAGAAGCCCCGCGACGTGCAGGAAGCTGTCGGTGACCCCGCCCACTCCTTCTATAAATACTGTATGGCGGAGCCCCTGCTGCGCCGACGCAGGCCCGGGGGCACCTCGCCATTCTTGTATCGTCTGGGTGACTTGGAGGAACGTTAGCGCAGGAACGCAAATGAGCGAGACGCAGTGGTGATAGCATGACGGAAATAACGATCGACCCGGTGACCCGGATCAACGGCAACGCCAGCATAAGGGTGCTGCTGGACGAGGCGGGTAGCCCGCGTGAGGCACGCTTCCAGGCCTTCGGCTACCGCGGCTTCGACCAGATAGCCAGGGGTTCGCACATCGAGAACCTCCTTCCCATCGTATCCCGCGTCTGTGGCGGCGACTCCCTCTTTCACCAGATCGCTGCGGCGATGGCGGTGGAGAGGGCCCTGGGCGTGGAACCGCCGGAGGAAGCACAGCGGCTGCGCGAGCTGGCCATGTGGGGGCAGCTGTTCGAGCGGCATGCCGTATCGCTCACCGTGCACAGCCTTCCCGACCTGCTCTTCCCATCATCTGATCCCGGGTTGCGCAACATCATCAGCATCAATCGCGTTGACGAGGAAGTGATAAAGAGGCTAATGGCTTTGAAATCCCTGGGCACTTACGTGCTGGAAGAGGCGGGCGGTAAAGCGGTGCACCCGGTCAACTTTCTTCCCGGAGGAGCGGCACAGGGCATAACCGGGGACAGAAGAAGGTCGTTGATCGATAAGCTCGATGAGGCCAAGCCCCTGTTGATAGAGACCGGCCGCCTGATAAAGCTCCTCATGCGCAGAAACGAGGAGGCCGTGAACACCCTGGGAACCGACCCGACGTCCTACTTTTCCCTCAAGGGGGAGAGCGGGTTGGTCATAACGGGGTCGTCATTGGCGGCCATCAACGCCGCAGGGGAAAGCCTGGCTGTCCTTACCCCGGAGGAGGCCGCCGAACGACTGGAGGAGAGCAACTCGCACCATTCCCATATCCGGAGCGCCGAACTGTCCGGCGTGGGGGAAGTAAGGGTGGGGCCGTTGGCTCGTCTGAACGTCAATGGGCATTACGGGACCCCACAGGCGGACGAGGAGTTGGAGGAGGTAAAGGCGCAGTGGGGATTCCCGCTGCACCGCAGCATGATCAGCCATGTGGCCAGGATACTGGAGATGATCCACGCCTGGGAGAAGATGATAGGAATCCTCAACCAGCCTGCGGGGGAGAGGATGCGGCAAACGCTCAAGCCCGCCGCCGGGCGTGGCGTGGGGACGGTGGAGGCCCCCGAGGGGACGCTCCTTTACAACCTGGTGCTCGGCGATAATGGTACGGTGAAACAGCTAGGCATAACCGCACCGCTGCAGTTCAACCTGAAGGCCCTGGAAAGGTCACTGCTGGAGAGCGCGCGCGCGGCCCTGGGAGGCGCGGAGACGGGGGAAAGAGCGACTATCATGTTGGAGACGGCCATACGGGCTTACGCACCCTGCATCCCGTGTGGGGTCCATTGACGTAGGTGGTGGGAAATAGTGGAAAGAGGCGATGGTGGAAGGTTTTGAGACGGCGGAACCACTGATAAGGATAGACCGCGAGAGATGCATCGGCTGCCTTGAATGCATCGACGTATGTCCTCAGGTGAGAAGCACGGAGTTCCCGGTATACGATAGGGGAGACGACGGCCTCCCCCGGGTGGTCAACGAGGAGAACTGCATAGGCTGCCTGAGTTGCGAGGCCTGTTGCCGTGCGGATGCGATAAGGGTAGAGGTGGAGAACCGGGAGCAACGGTACGGGCCTGTTGACCCAAGGGCGGAGATCAAGTGCAGGGCGATGTTTTGATCGACCGTTTCCGGTAAGCATCGATCATGAGAAGATGACCCTGGCGATATGCCTGGGGGGAAGGAGGAGAAGACGCCTTCCGCGTTTCATGGCACAGGACGACAGGTCGCAGGAAACGCTGAAGACGTTCAGGTCAAGAAAAGCAGTGAAATGACGATATCTATGCATTGGAGTCTCTGAATTAACTTTAGTATAATCAAGCAACATAATTAACGGGATTAAAACCCGAAAGGGTAATGTCGATAAGAGATATGAATACCGTTAAACGGTGCTGTTATCTAGGTGAATAAAGGCAACAGAGGAGAAAAACCCCTTTTCTCCCTAGGGCAGGAGGTGGTGTGGATTGCCCGATCTGAGAAAGATCCTGGAGGAATTGGTGTCCACCGGTACGGTACGTGCCGCGTTGGTGGTGGGAAGGGATGGCTTCATCATAGAGACGGCGGGTGAAGACGCCAGCCAGCTCGAGGCGGTAGGCGCCATCGCGCCGAGCTCCCTGGGCGCCGCTGAGGTCATAGGGCTGGAGTTGGCACAGGGCCCCATGGCCCAGGCGATGTTCGAGTTCGAGAAGGGCGCCATACTCATGAGCGCGGTGGGCGCCGACGCCATCCTGGTATCTATCCTGCCCTCGGGGGCGAACCTGGGGAAGGCGAGATACGACATACGCAAGTTTCTTCCCGCGATCGAGACGTCTCTCTAGGGGGGCGCCATAGGAGGTTCTCCCGGTAGGGAGTAAGCGTCCTGGTATTCTTTCAGGAGGTAAGATTGGCTTCGGACAGAATAGAAAAGATGAACTCCATCCTCAGGGACCTGCGTTCCGGCTTGCAGGAGATCGAGGCGGCGGTGCTCATCAGCTCAGACGCCATGGCCCTTGCCTCGGATATCTCCGACGAGGCGGACGAGGAGATGATCGGAGCGCTCTCAGCCTCCGTGCTCAGCATGGGTGAGAGGGCGGCCCGCGACCTCAAGAGGGGAGTGCTGGAACAGGTCTATATTAAAGGTGACCAGGGGTACCTTCTGCTGGTGCACTGCGGCCCTGACGCCCTCCTCTCCCTGCTGGTGAAACCAGAGGCCAAGTTGGGCGTGGTCTTTATGGAGGGGAAGCGTGCCGCCGAGGAGCTGGCAAAGCTTTTCGAATGAAGTTGAGAAGACGTAATACGTTTCAATCATAAGTAGGAGGTCGATTACTTGGCGGAGTCTAGGGAGGAGAGACTTCGGAGCGCCCTCAATGAGCTGGTTTCAAGATCTGCCGAAGTGGATGCAGCCGCGGTAGTCAGCATGGACGGCCTGGTAATGGCCTCTGTCCTACCCAACACCCTGGAGGAGGACAGGCTGGGTGCCATGTCCGCCGCCCTCCTCAGCCTGGGAGAGAGGACCTCCGAGGAGTTGGGGAGAGGGGAGCTGGCGCAGGTATTCGTCGAAGGTAACTCGGGATACGTATTCCTGATGGCCGCCGGTGAAGATGCGGTTCTGACGGCCCTGGTCCGCAAGGGGAGCAAGCTAGGCCTGGTACTGTACGACGTGAAGGGAGCGGCGAAGAAGATCGCCGAGATCATAAAGGTGGAATTCCGCATCGAATACGAGTGAAAGAGGAAAGGCCGCGAGGCCCCGATGGCTCGCATAAAAAGTCGCAGATAGAAGGCGGCGAGAGAAACAGGAAAGTAATCAAATCGAGGACACGAAACGAATGAATATGTTGAAGACGTGGCGCCTGCCGGGCCGGCTGGGCTCTGCGACGCGTTAAGAGATGATGGCCTATGGCACTGAAGGGAAGCTTAAAGGATTTCAGCATTCCCGACCTGTTCCAACTGCTGAACTTCGGCAAGAAGAACGGGACGCTAAACCTTACCCGTGGGCAGGCGAGGGGCTACATCTGCTTCCGCAACGGTGAGGTGTTCTGCGCTACCACCAACTGGAAGAGACAGTCCCTAGGGCTAAAGCTGCTCAACGCGGGTATCGTTACCAGGGCCCAGGTTGACGAGGCCCTGGAGCTCCAGAAGACCACTGCGCGCGGCCAGCGCGTGGGGCAGCTCCTGATGCGGCTCGCATACATCACCAAGGATCAGCTGGAGGTTTTCGTCGAGGAGCAGATCCAGGACGCCGTGTTCGAGATGTTGCGCTGGACGGACGGTGATTTCGACTTCCAGCCCGGCGTGGTTTTTCCCGAAGAGGATATCGGGCTCTCCATCAGCACCGAGGAACTCATCATGGAAGGCTCGCGACGCCTGGATGAGTGGAACCGCATCGAGAAGAAGATCCCCAACCTCAACGCGATCTTCAAGATGACCTCCATGCAGGGCAGGGAAGCGGCCCAGATCAGCCTCACGCCGGAGGAGTGGATGGTACTCACCTACGTCGACGGCGAGAAGACGGTGCGCCAGATCGTGGAGTTCACCGGCATGAGCACCTTGCACACCTGCAAGATACTATACGGGCTTATCGGTTCCGGCCTGCTCGAGAACATCACACCCGCAGCGGAAGAGCAGGAGGCGGACCAAAGGTTGGAGCAGTTGGCGGAGGAGCTGGAGAAGGTCGACGAGGAGGTGAGGGTGGATGAAGCACCCGCCTTCGAGGAGATCCCGGAACTGGTGGACGAACTCGTAAAGATCATACCCGAGGAAGAGATCCCGGTGCTCGAGGGCAGGGAGTCGGAAGAAAGTGTGATCGCGGCGCCTGCGGTCGCGGCAGTTGAGGAAGAAGCATGGGAGGTCGCGGATGCGGTCGGAGAGGTCTTCGAGCGCCTGGAGGTGGAGTCTCACCGCAGGGTGGAGGAGGCGCCCATAACGGATATCGCCGAAGGGGCTGTACTGAGCGACGCCGAGGAAGCCTTGGCAGAGCCGTCCCTGGAGGCGTTGGAGGTCCTCCTGCCGAGCGCGGAGGAACCAGCCGCGGAAGCTGTCGAGACAGCCGATCGCGTCCCGGCTGCGGCTGGGGGAGCGGTTGAGGCTGTGGATGCCATCGAGGTCATCGATGAGATCGTGATCGAGGCACCTGCTGGCGGGATAGAAACCGTTGAGATAGAGATAGGTGACGAGACGGAGGGGGACATCCTGGTAGAGGAGATCACGTCCCAGGTGGAGGAGATCGAGGTCATCGAGGAGGAAGAGGAAACAGAGAAAGAGGCGGGGGTAGCGGCAGCAGAGGAAGAGAAAGAAGAAGCTATCTCGGCTGAGGAGCTTCTCGCCGAAGCGGCGCTCCCCATAGGCGCCCAAAGGGTCCTGGAGGAGGAGAAGAAGAAAGAGGAAGAGCATATCCTGGAGATGAAAGAGACTGCCATGGAGGAATCCATGGAAGCCGAGGAAGTCCTGCGCATAGACAGCAAGGAAGCCGAGCTGGAGGAGCTCAAGAAGAAGATCAGCTCCCTGCTCCCAGAGGGAGTGGGCCTGGAGGGAGGAGAGGAGAAGCCCGTAGCACCCGAGCAACCGGAAAGGCCACCTCACTACCGTTTCGAGAAGATGACCAGCGAGAGCGTTGAAGCCAGGGCGGCGAAAAGGGCTTACCTGGAGAAGAAATACGGCAAAATAGAGAGACTGGCTGATGAAGAGGAAATAGCCGAACTCGAGCCGGAAGAGATACCCGAAGAGTGGATAAGCCACCTCGAAAAGACCGCGCACAAGAAGGAAGAGGCTGAGCCGGAACGCATGGCGCGTCCGCTCGAGAAGGCGGGGATCGACCCCGAGAAGATTTTAGGAGGGGCCTTCAGGGGTGAAGGCGGTATCGAGGAAGCCGAGAAAGAGGAAGGGGCGGCCCACGCAGCGGATGCTGGCTCGCGGGCGGAAGAGCTCGAGGAGGGTGGGCTGGAGGAGATCCTGGAGCAGTTCGAGCGGAGTAGCGCAGGAATAGAGGGCATACAGACGGTTCGCCTGCCCGTGGAGGAATTGGAGGAGGAAGTCGGCATAGCCGGCGATGACGGCATATCGGGCGACGGGTCGCTAGCGGCCGACATCCTGGAGAGCGTGATGCTCGAGGATATTACGGAGGGTAAGGAGGATGGGTTACTGGCGGCAGAGATAGCCGCTCTTACCAGCGGATTGACGGAGGAAAAGGCCGGTGTCTCGGGTGGTGGAACGACGGAGGCTTTCAAGGACACCTCAGGCGCAGACATCCTGGAGAGCGTCATGCTGGAAGACATGCCGGCCGCTGAAAGGGCGCTATTGGTGGAGGATGAGGCCCCGCCGGTGGAGGAAGGCATACTGGAGGCGGGAGCACCTGCGGCTGCATCGGACACCTTCTTCGATATGGAGGAAACGGTGGCGGCGAGCGGAGCAAGGGGCGACGGACACGCAGGTGAACTCAACATTGATGAGATCGAGGAACTCGAGAAGGAGATCCTGGAAGCGGAGAAAGGGGTCCCTATCCTGGATATATCCGGCCTCGAGGACGAGATCGCCGCCTTGGAGGAAGAGATCCTGGCTGAAAACGCCCTGCCGGAAGGACTTATAAAAGATATATCCGAGCTGGAAAAAGAGATCGAGGAAGCCTACGAAGAAGAGGCGACCGAAAAAGAGATCTCAATCGAAGAGAGCGAGGTTCCCAGCTCGCTTGAACATCTGCAAAAGGTCATAGAAGCGGGCGTGAAAGAAGCGCCACCCGAGCCGGGCTTGCAGGCGGTGCCCGGTTTCCTGGAGGAGCCCTTCGGAGACACTGAGGAAGCTCCCATTCCGGAAATGGTGTTGGAAGCACCCGAGCCCATCGATCTGCTCGAACAGTTGGTGGAAATGCCCGAGGCAGCACAGGCCCCCGCACCCGAGTTCGCCCGTCCGGCCGTCCCGGTGGAGCCCATGGCGCCCATGCCGGCAGAGGTCGAGGAAGCACTGCCGGAGGCAGCACAAGCGATGCCCGAGGTGTTGCCAGAGGCGGCACAGGCACTGCCCGAGGCAGCACAGGCCCCCGCACCCGAGTTCGCCCGTCCGGCCGTCCCGGTGGAGCCCATGGCGCCCATGCCGGCAGAGGTCGAGGAAGCACTGCCGGAGGCAGCACAAGCGATGCCCGAGGTGCTGCCAGAGGCAGCACAGGCACTGCCCGAGGCAGCACAAGCCCCACTCACTGCCGTGCCGCAAGGAGCCGGACCGGAAGCCGGCGAAGGCATTGATATAGCGGGCGAAGAGGAGCTTTCAGGTTTTGACATGGGAAGCTATTCCCTGGAGAGGGAACTGGCCGAGTTGACGGGCGTGTCCGTGCCACAGCCGACGAAAAAGATAAAAATCCCGGTTAAGCCGAAAGGAGAAGACGGGGAAGTGGAGGAAATAGATAAGGGCAAGCCGGTTCCGAAGGTAAAACGGGACAAGGCGGTCACGAAGAGCATCATCATGCGCATCATTGACGGTATCAAGAGATTGTAAGGGGTGTATGGCCAGTTGCGATCTTTCAAAATCGTTGTTACGGGGCCGTTCAGTGCGGGTAAGACGACCTTCATCAAGAGTATAAGCGAGATATCCATCGTCTCGACGGAGAGGGCCATATCCGACTCTACGCGCAGGGTGAAGGCGGAGACCACCGTGGCGATGGACTTCGGCAGGATCACCATATCCAAGGACATCGTGCTCTATCTCTTCGGCACGCCGGGCCAGGAACGTTTCGATTTCATGTGGCAGATCCTGTCAGAAGGCATGCTCGGCTACATCCTGATGCTGGATGCCAGCCGTCCGGATACCTACACGGAGGGAAAACGCATCCTGGAGTTCTTTGCTACCCTCTCCGACGCCCCGTACGTCATCGGGGCGACCAGGATAACCAATGAGGACACCACGCAAGCCATTGAGAGGATAAGGCAGGAGCTGAGCGTCGACGGCGAAATACAGGTCATCCCCTGTAACGCCACGGAGAAGGAAGACGTCAAGAAGGTGCTTCTGGGATTGCTCTACGACATCCTCAAAACCCTCGACAAATAAGCCTATATCGGGTTGATGCCCCCACCTGGACGGACCTCTGGAGAACCCGCCATTGCGTCGTCCATGTGCGTGGGTGGATAGTAGATAGTAAGCGGCAGGCGACTGGCAGGGCCGGCATGGAAAAAGTGTCAGGCATGGGGATACTCCCGAACAGGACCGAGTTCACCATGCGCCCATCGGCAGCAATTGCAGGGCGGCTGGATCAGGCAGGGATTTTATGGCAATATCGAGATCTCACTAGAACATGCTCCCACTCGCAAACCGCTGCCTGGTCGGTACCCGTTGCTCAGGAGGTATGATTTGCGTATAGACGGCGAGACGCAGATGGTGGGAATCGTCGGCCATGGTATCGAATATACGCTCTCGCCGGCGATGCACAACGCCGCATTCCGCGGTCTCGGCATGAACTGGCTCTACGTGCCCCTGCGGGTATATCCGGGCGCGTTGGAACCAGCCGTTCAGGGCCTGCGGGCCCTGGGGTTCAGGGGCTTTAACGTGACCATACCCCACAAAGTGGAAGCCGCGCGATACCTGGACGGATTACGAGGGGCGGCTGAGATCCTGCAGACTGTGAACACGGTAGTGAGTGATGGTGGCTTGTTGTTAGGCTACGACACGGACGTCGAGGGATTCCGTTCCTTCCTCGTTGAAGCGGGCGTGAAAACCGCGGGGTCCACGGTGATGCTCATCGGTGCGGGTGGAGCTGCGCGTGCAGTGGCCCTCGCCCTTGCGGAGGAGGGCGCCTCCCGCATATTCGTGATGAACCGCACGCAGGACAGGGCGGAGGAGTTGGCCGCCTTGTTAAAGAGGGCAACCCCCATGACCGAGATATCAATAAGGACGTTCGATCTCGAGGGCTCGCGGGTGTTGAGTGAGTGCGACATAGTCGTCAACTGCACGCCCCTGGCAAATTACGAAAGTGGCGAGCTTCCCCTCGATTACGATGATTTTAGGTCAGAGAAATGGGCGATAGACCTGAAATACGCCGCGCGAGAGACGGCTTTCATGCAGGAAGCATCGGTACGGGGAGCGAAGACAGCGGACGGTGAAGGGATGCTCCTCCACCAGGCCGCCGCCTCCTTCGGGTTGTGGACAGGGGAGTCGCCGCCATGGCGGGAGATGCGGGAAGCATACCGCGGTGCGGTGACCGCATAGATCAGGCAGAGGTTCACAGGTATGCAGAAGCCTAAAAAAGAGAAGCTGGGCCAGATACTCATAAAGAACAGGATAATCACCGAGGAACAGCTCGATGAGGCCCTGGGGCGCCAGGGCGAGACCGGTG
>CAYHAT010000042.1:0-14095 GCA_964354675.1 uncultured Actinomycetota bacterium
ATGTGGAAAGCCGCCACGTCGCTGCGCTCCTCACGACAAGTTCCGGGCTGACCCCCGGCTTGACGAAAGACCTCGCATTTTATTCTAGGCCAACACGTTAAGGGCTGACCTCAAGCTCTTTGTCGGTCCAGCCGTCGTAGATGACCTCCCAGGAGCCCGCCACCCTGCGCAGGCGAAAGGTCGTCTCCTTGTACCCGGCTCCGTCGGTGGGCTGCGTATAGCCTACGATGATCTCCACCTCGACCTCGGCTTCGTCTCCCTGAACCTCCGCATAGCCGAGCTCTCCTACCCCGCTGGTGAAACCAAGGGAGTAGTCCCTCCCGGTCTCCCAGTACCTGCGGACCGCCTGTAAAAGCTCATCCCTCTCCGCTGTGGTGGCGTTCCCCTGCGCACCGCACGAGAGGTTGAAGAAAGCCGCAGCCGGCAAGAGCAGCAAGATCACTAGCGCAATGGCCAATGGCTTTCTTCTATCCATACTCCAAATATAGACCAACACCCGATAGACTGCGACGGTGTCGCTGGGACGCCTTCCGGACAGATGCAGGAAAGAACTCTGTATATTTAACCGTAAGGAATAAATAGATCGCATCCGGGTATAGCCTATATAAAAGCCCCTGCCCGGGCTCGACTGGGTCGGTCAGAGCGGAGCGTATAGAGCGGAGCGAGACCGTTACCCAGCGGCCCGGGCTACAGAAGCGATACCGGGTCCACGTCCACGGCCAGGGAGATATCCTCGCGGGCGATCTGCTCCCTGCGGCAGTATGAGTTGCGGAATGCCTCGTAAGCGGCCAGGGACCCCTCCAGCGTGTCAGCCACCTTTTCCAAGGTGGGAGCCTTGATGGTGAGGTGATATCGGTACTTCCCCTTTAAGCGCGAGAGCGGGGCGGGCGCGGGGCCCAGCACCTCTCCGTCCCCCGGCAGAAGCCCGGCCCGCAAGATGTCCCCGAGCCCCGCGGCGGCGGCGCGAGCATGTTCCTCGACGGGGGCGGTTATCACCAGGTTGACCAGGCGGCAGAAGGGGGGATAGAGGGCCTCCCGCCGGAAGGCCGTCTCCTGTCGGTAGAAGGCCCGGGCGTCGCCGCGCACGGCGGCCTCGACGGCATAGTGGTCGGGATTGAAGGTCTGCACGATGACCTTTCCAGGCAGTGCTCCCCGCCCCGCCCTTCCGCTCACCTGGGTGAGCAGCTGGAAGGTGCGCTCTCCGGCGCGGAAATCGGGGAGCCCCAGCGAAGTGTCCGCGTTGATCACGCCCACCAGGGTGACATTGGGGATATCGAGCCCTTTGGCGATCATCTGGGTGCCCAGCAGCACCTGGGCCCGCCCCGACTTGAACTCCTCCAGCATGTCCCAGTGGGCGTCCTTGCGCCGGGTGGTGTCCGCGTCCATACGGATGCAGCGCAGCGGCGGCAGCAAACGCCGCAGCTCTTCCTCGACCCGCTCCGTGCCGATGCCGGCATAGCGGTGCACCTCGCTGCCGCACTGCGGGCAGACGAAGGGAGGCTGCAGCGACCAATTGCAATGGTGGCATAGGAGTTGCTGTTCGCGCACGTGGTAGCACATGCTCACGGAGCAGTTGCGGCATTGGAAGATGTGCCCGCACGCGTGGCATTGCAGGAAGCTGGCGAAGCCGCGCCGGTTGAGGAAGAGGATGGCCTGCTCTCCTGCCTGGTAGACCTTACCAAGGGCGTTCACCAGGCGGGGGGAGAGGATGCTGCGCGCCCCCGGGTCCTCATCCTCGCGCATATCCACCACTTCCACGCGGGGGAGGGGGCGGTCGTCCACGCGCCGCGTCAGTCTCAGGTAGGTATAGTCGCCGCGCGCGGCCGCGTAGCGGCTCTCCAGCAACGGCGTGGCGCTGCCCAGCACCAGGGCCGCGCCGCACAGCCGCGCCCTCTCGGCGGCCACGTCCCGGGCGTTGTAACGGGGGGCGGAACCCTCCTTATAGGTGGTTTCGTGTTCCTCGTCGATGACGATCAATCCCAGGTCCGCAAGGGGAGCGAAGAGGGCGGAGCGGGCCCCGATGACCACTTTGTATCTCCCTTCCCGGATGCCCCTCCACTGGTCGTAGCGCTCCCCCAGCCCCAGCCGGGAATGGAGCACCGCCACGTCTTCACCCAATCGTCCCTTGAACCGCTGCACCATCTGCGGGGTAAGGGCGATCTCCGGGACCAGGACCATGGCGGTGCGCCCGTGCTGCAAGGCGTGTTCGATGGCATGCAGGTAGACCTCGGTCTTACCGCTGCCGGTTATGCCGTGAAGGAGGAAGATGTCGCTTTTACCCTCCTCCATGCCCGCGAGAATCGCATCCAAGGCGGCCTGCTGTTCGGTATTGAGCTTGTGGGGCTGCATGGGGGGGAAGGAGCGTTTAGCGAAGGGATCCCGCAGCCTCTCCTCCTCCCGTATGCGCAGCAGGCCCGCTTCCGCAGCGCCGTGCAGTGCCGAGGTGGAGGCCTTGGTGGAGTGGTGGAGTTCGGGGACGGTCATGCTGCCCCCGTGGTCGCGCAACGCCTCCAACAGGCGCAGGCGAGCCGGGGAACGCTTCTCCGTCTCCGGGTCCTCGAGCGCCTCCCTTCCCAAGTCCGTGAGGTCCGCCAGGCGCACCTTTATACGGGACGCCTTGGGGCGGGGCATGACGAACCTCCGTTCCACCCAGCCCCCCTCCTGCAGGGCTTTCAATATGCCGGAGGAGATCCGTCCGCCCAGTTCGGACCTGAGGGTGGAGAGCGGCATCACGTCTCCCGCGGCGGCCAGCGCTTCCAGCACTTCCCGCTGGCGGACGGCGCGGGCGGGGACGACGTCCAGGGCCTGCCGGGCGTCGCCGGTCGATGCGATGAATTCGACCACCCGGCGGGAACGGCCGGGGGGCACCACCAGGCGCAAGGCTTGTGAGAGAGAGCTGAGATAGTGGTGGGCCATCCATTCGCAGAGCCGCACCGTCTGCGCATCGAAGATCGGCGGCTCATCCACCACCACCTCGATGCGGCGGATGCGCGGGAGGTCGGGAGGGTCACAGAAACCCAGGACGTACCCCACCTGCAGGGTGTTGACCAGGGGAACCAGCACCACGCTTCCTGTCTCCACCTTCCCCTCCATCTCCCGGGGCACCCCGTAGGTGAAGGGACGATCGAGCTGGCGGGCGGGCGCGTCGATGACGACGTTGACGTACGCCTCCACATCTTCAGCATTTTCCTTCAGGCCAGGCATGGATTAATTATACTGGCCGGCGCTGACCACCCCGGTGCGACGCATCGATGCGACATACAGCCCGGGTAGCCACCCGCCTCTTCGGCTGGCATCACGGAAGCAAAGGGTGGCCTGCGGCGGCCATGAAGATGGCGCTCTCCTCGACGCCGTCCACGCCCAGGAGCCGGTTGAGTTCGTCGTCGAACAGCGCTCCCACCGCGCAGGCACCCAACTCCAGGCTGGTGGCGGCCAGATAGAGGTTCTCCCCGATGTGGCCGGCGTCCATGTAGATGTAGCGGTATCCCCGCTGTTCGTATTTCCACTTGGAACGGTTGAAGATAGCCGTCCATACGAAGACCGCCGCGGCGTCGTAGCAGATACCTTGGCCAAGGGCCGCTTTGGCCGTCTCCAGGCGCAAATCTCCCAGCCTCAGTTCCTCCAAATGGTGCGCCCTGATCGCGTAATGGTAGAGGCCGGGCTCCAGGCCTTGCACGGCATTGGCCACCACGTAGGTCTCGATGGGATAGAGGGCGCCGGCGGAGGGAGCGGTTCGGAACTCGTAGCCCTGCTCCACCCTCTGGATGCCGGTGGACGCCCATAACAGGTAGGACAGGTCGCGCAGCGAGAGGGGTTCGTCACTATAATCCCTTACGCTGGTCCTTCTTTTCAGGACCTCATACAGGCTCATCTCAGGCCCGGCATCGGGCGGAGGCAGCTCGATCCTGCGGCTGCCGGGGTATTCCTTGTAGATGGGAGGCTTGCTGGACCAGTCCAGACCCCGCCCCGACATCTTATCCGGATAGTACTTGGTCTCCCGGTGATATCTGTCGCCCACGCCCTCGGGCATCGCCGTCACCCCTTCCGCTCTCTGGCGAGCGTTGTCTCGCTCCGAACATCGCCTGTCTTTATTCTGCCCAGGAAACGTGAGATGTCACCACCGAACCAGATGCATGCGAAAGGATGCCGGGGTGCCCGTTCTTATCAAGCGGTGTTTCTGCAAGGACCGCTGTGAGGGAGTGGGGGGGAGAGCTATACCAGGAGGGCGGACAGGGCCGCGCTGAGGGAGAGGATGCCCGCGTAGGGCAGGGTCCAGGCGACGTCCTTCCCCTGTTCCTCAAATCGATCCCTCCTGCTGCGGCGCCATCGCCGCATGGCCAGGATGACGACGGCAGCCAGGCCGCCCGCCACGGCGCCGCGCAGGAACGAGATCCACAGGAGGCCGGGGCCGGCGACGAGCCCGATAACGGTCAGTGACTTCACGTCCCCGCCCCCTACCATGTGCAGGAGGAAGGCCGGGAACAGGAGCAGGAACCCCAGGACCATGCCCGTGAGGCCCATGCACAAAGAGCCCCAGCCGCCCGCGGCGGACAACGCGAGGCCGCCCGCCGCCGCGCACAGGATGAGCCGGTTGGGGACCCTGCGGTAGCGGAGGTCGGTACTGACCGCCGCCGCCGCGAAGAGCCACAGGAAGATAAGCCTGGCCGTCCACATCTGCCCCAGCCTCCCAGGGAACGAGTTCTATCCCAGGGCCCCCATGAGCTGCTGGAATATCTTGTTAAAGAAGCTCTTGATGACATCCGTTCCGCCCGCCCAGGCGATGAGGGCCCCGGCGACCGCCGCGGCGCCCAGGATGACCAGGGCGTATTCCGCGGTGGTCTGCGCACCTTCGTCGCTGACGATATCCAGGGGATGGCGCATGCTCTATCACCTCCTTTGCACGCTGTTAAAGGGTGTAGCCAAGGATCATGCCGCCTACGGTCAGCAGCAGGAAAGAAGGCAGGATGAGGAATACGAGGGGAAAGAGGATGAGCACGGAGACGCGGGAGGCCCGCACCCGGTCCTTCTCGCGCCGGCCGTTTCTCAGCTCTACCGCCAGCTCCTCCAGAGTGTCCGCCACCGGCGCACCGAACTCCTCGGCCCTGAGCAGGGTACGGCTGAAGCGGCGCATCTCCCGGCAGGGATGGTCGGCGGCGTGGCGCAGGGCCTCGGCGGCGCTCTCCCCCAGCCGGATGCGTTCGAGCACGCTTTCCATCACTTCGCGCGAGATGGGATGGATGCAGGCGGAAACGGAATGGCGGAGGGCCTGGAAAAGGCTCTCTCCCGAGAAACAAAGGACCGCCATGAGGTCCACGATCTCGGGGAGGTCGCGCGCGATCCTCTCCCAGCGGCGGACGCGGCGTCTTTTCAACGCCAGCAGCGGTGCGTGGTAACCGGCCGCGAAGAGGATGGGTGCGAGTAGCATTCCCGCCAGGCCGAGCGGAAAAGCGAGGACGGCAAGCGCCAGCCCCGCGGCGGCGCGCAGGCCCTGGAGATAATGGGGCGTCCATGCGGTGCCGGATTCCTCGAGTAGTGTGCGCATCTCCTCCCGGGGCCGGGGGGAGACCTTACGCCCCAGCTTGGCGAGCCCGGCCTGGATCGCCGGGAACAGATGGAGATGCCGTCGAGGGGGGGAGGCCGCATCCCTGCCCAGGCCCGCGGCGGCCAGCGCGGAGGAGCGGCGTGCCGAGCGCCGCGTGAAATAAGACGCCAGGGATACCACTGCGATGGCCGCGAACGCGGCTGCGGCGAGGTCCATCTATACCTCCGGGTCTATCATCCTGCGTATGAGGAGGAAGGCGGCGGCGTTCAGCGCGACCGCCACGGCGATGATCAGGTTTCCCATGGGCGTGGCCAGGAGCGGGCGCAGCGAGTGAGGGTTGAGCGCCGCCTGCAGGAGCAAGAAGACGGCGGGCAGGCAGGAGACGAGGTAGCCGGAGGCGCGGCTCTGGGAGGTGAGGATACGCGCCTCACGCCTGACCTCCAGCCCGCTCGCCACTCGTTTGCGCAGCCGTTCCAGGATGCGCGGGAGGTCTCCCCCTTTGCCGTGCAGCAGCCCTAGCACGATGAAGGTCAGGCGCAGCGAAGGAGAGGCGGAGTCTTCCGCCGCCTTCACCAGAGATTCCTCCAGGCCCCCTCCCATGCGTATGTCTTTCAGGATCTCGAGCACCTCTTCGCCCAGTTCGCCTCCGACGTCCTCCTGGCTGACCTCAAGGGACTGCCGCAGCGAGAGGCCGGCGCGCAGGGATTGGCTCAGTGAGTCGATGAACTCCAGGACCTGCTCCTCCTTCTTCGCCCGGGCCCTGCTGCGCCGGTAACCTTCCAGCAGGCGCCGTGCGAGTATGCTCGCGGGCCATGCGAGGGAGGCGAGGAGGAGGCTGTGGGTGATGAGGAAGGCCGCCAGGCTGATAGCTGTAAAAAACAGGAAACGCCACAAACGCGACGGTGTGTATACCACCCGGCTGCGCAGGGCGGTTCGCAGGCCCGGGAGGAGCCGGCATGCGGCGGCGGCTTCGCTCGCAAGCACGGAGCAAGCCTTTTCACGCCTCCTGGCCGCATGCCGGCAAAGGAGGGCGGCCAGGCCGACCGCAAGCATGACGCTCGAGGCAAGGAGTGGCAGCATCAACCGGGCGTCGAGGCCGGGACCGCGCCCTTCACCTCCTTCCGGGGTGGGTTTCCGTTCGCCGCTGGGGTGACCAGCATGATAGGGGAGGGCTGGTCTGGGGGAAAGGCGGGGCCGTCAACGGGAGCAGGTACGAGGTGGGGCCTGCCGTCATGGCTGCGGTCCATCACGGCTATCTCGCTCACATGCCTCTCGCCGTATGCCTCGCGCTCCATATGCACCAGGGCGTCCACCGCCTGCGCGATCTGCTCCCGAACCGCCTGGGATGGCAGCCCTACGCCGGCGGTCAAAGCCATGGTCTCCAGCCGGGACAGGGCGTCGAAGGGGGAATTGGCGTGCACCGTGGTCATGGAGCCGCGGTGGCCGGTGTTCAGGGCTTGCAGGAGGTCCAGCGCCTCGGGTCCTCTCACCTCCCCTATGATTATGCGGTCCGGGCGCATCCTCAATGCATTGCGCAAGAGGTCCCTCAAGGTGACCTCACCCCTGCCCTCCAGGTTGGGGGGGCGGGTCTCCAGGGGGATGACGTGCGGCTGCTGCAGGCGCAGCTCGGCGGCGTCCTCAAGCGTGATGATGCGCTCTTCCTCACCGACGCAGGACGAGAGAGCATTGAGGAGGGTGGTCTTGCCCGTACCAGCCCCGCCCGAGATCACCAGGTTACCCTTATCCCTCACCAGCCTCGCCAGGAAGGCCGCGTGCCCGGCTGAGAGCGTGCCGGAAGAGACCAGTTCCTCGACGGAGTAGGGACGCCGCCGGAACTTGCGGATGGTCAATACCGGCCCGAGGAGAGAAAGTGGCGGCAGGATGACGTTGACGCGTGACCCGTCAGGCAGCCTGGCGTCGACGTAGGGCGACGCCTCGTCCACGTGCAACCCGAGGGGTCCGATGATGCGGTCGATGATGCGGTATATCTCCTCGTCGCCGTCGAGGAAGATATCGCAGGGAATGATGCGCCCGGCCTTCTCCACGTAAACCCGCCCGGGACCGTTGACCATGATCTCGGTGATCTCCTCGTCACGCACCAGGGATTCCAGGGGGCCGAGGCCGAGGATCTCGTCAAGCAGCCTATCGAGCATGCGCTGCATCTCCGGTGGGCTGAGCACGAAGCCCTCATCCCAGGCCACCTCCCGCGCTGCCCGGAGCAGGGACTTCCTTTTCTCGCCGGGATCGGAGCCGTACGAGAGGGAAAGATCGCCGTTGGGCAACCTACCCCTGACCTTTTCTTTCAGCCTTATATATACATCCTGCATGCATGCCTCCATGTTAAGGGTTGTTGCCCGGGCGGCTCCGCAGCCGCCTGAAGCGCTGCAGGGCGGGGGACTTGCCGGTCTTGATGTCCGCTAAGCCAAGGGCGGCGGCCATCTCTGCCACTGCCTTTCCCAGGGGGGAATCGACGTGGGGGAGTTCTCCCAACTCCGCGAAATCGAGCCCGGAACGCGCATCATCCGGGAGCGCGGCCAGGAGCTCGATCCCCACCGCCCGGGCCAGTTCATCGGGGCCCAGGGCATGATGCGCACCGCATCTGTTGACCACCAACCGCAGGCGGTCGTAGTCCAGCCCGGTCCGGTGCAGATATGCGGCGACGCTGCGGGCGCATGTGGCGGCCAGGGTGTCCGGGAGAGACACCAATAAAACCGTAGGGGAATGATGTAGCAGGGGCGGGAAATCCCCGCGTGAGGATGCGGGGAAGTCCTGGATGACCACGTCGAAGAGGAAGAGCAGGTTGCGCAGGAGCGGTTCGGGTACGGCCGTGTCCGCCGCCGGTTTTTCATGGGACCTGCGCCCGTAGGGGAGGAGGTGGAACCCCGCCGCATGACGGTAGACCGATACCCGGATCAGGTCCCAGGATATCTCCTCCGCCAGGGGGAGCAGGTCCAGCAGGACTTTTCCCTCGTCGCGGGGCTTGAGGTAGAGGAGCTGGGAAAGCTCGCTGTCCATCTCCATGAGGAGCACGCGGCGTCCCGAGGAGGATATCGCCGCGGCCAGGGTGCAGGTCAAGAACGTGGTCCCCACCCCACCCTTGCATCCTAGAAAGGTGAAGAGGCCGGTGTTTTGGTTCTGCTCGTTGTTGCACCTGAGGGAGGAGGAGAACGGCCTTTCGCCATTACCATATATGTCCACTTTACGTTTGATCTCCCGGAAAAGGTCACCTGCGCCTGGCACCTCACGGCCGACCAGTCCGCCGTACCTCAATGGGAGGCGCAGCAGGCCGGAAAGCTCCTCCTCGCCCCAGCTCAGGCCGGGATGCGAGAGGAGGAATGATATGGGGATACTCAGTTTGAGGGCATCGCCGGGCCCGAGACTTGACGGATCGAGCTCTTCCAGCAGGGAGTGGGAGATCAGGAGGACGGCGGGGCGAAAGCGATCGAGCAGGCGCATCAGGTCGGGGACGGAGCGGGCCACGCCGCACAGGTCCAGGAGTGGGTGGTTGTCGACCGATGCTATGACGTCCGAGGCCACCTCTCCGCCGGGAAGGGCTACAGCGACCGATATCGCTTCCATGCTCGCCTCCTATATAATAACTTAGTTATAATAATAAAGTTTATTAACATAGTCAATATGATATGTCCCTGAGGTGAGCGGTTGGAACCCGGGGTAGCGAGCGAGCGTCTGGTTTGAAAAGGGACGCTCTACTGTGATAAAAAGAGGCATAAAGCTGCGGACCATGACGTTAAGAAGGATGGGATAGATCTATATGCGGAAGCAAACCATGAGCCGCAAGGCCGCCCTCGCCGCCGCTCTGTTCTGCTCCTCGCTCCTACTGGCCGTCGCCGTGGGATGCGGCGGGAGCACGGATGGAAGTGAGAATGCGAGCGAGTTGAGCATCGATGATCTCTGGGCCAGGGCGCAGGAGGCGGACACGGCCATCGAGTCCTGGCACATGGAGATAGCCAGCTATTACGAGAACACCCAATATGGGAGCGGGCAGATACAGAGCATCATCATAGATGTCGATGGGGAGGACATCCACGAACAGGACCTGCTCCTGGGGCAGGTCTACTTCGAGTACAAGCGCGTCGGCGATGAGCAGTACAGCAAAGATATGGCCAGCGGCACCTGGGCTGCGGCGCCGGCCGATCAGGCCACCACCGACGCATCGGAATATACTTCCCAGTTCCTGGAACTTCCCGCCATCGCCGCCACCCAGGAACACATAGGCGCAGAGACCATCGATGAGGGAGAGGCGGAGCATTTCCGCTTCACCCTGAGCCCCGAGGGCGTGAAAGAGATGTTCTCGGCGCAGCCCTCCTTCGATTTCAGCGAGAACACGGGTGCCGACGTTGACGTGTGGATCGACAGCGACGAGTTCTACCTGGTACGTTACGAACTGGTCATCCGCAACGCGATCATCCCGGAAAAAATCGGGCACGGCGATATAAGGTTTGTCGTGAACATCCGGGACATCAACGAGGCCATCGAGATCACGCCGCCTATGTGATCGCGCCGCATGCAACCGGCAGCAGCTTCAGGAAAGCGCCCTGGCGGGGCCCGTTGCGTGGTGCGCGCTCTCGCTATTCACCTCGACAAACCATGTGCATCATCATGCGGGGGCGGTATGGATGTCAGTCATGGGAAGAAGTTATTATTGATGAGGCAGCAGATCGCAGATGGGCATGGGCGCAAGCAGGCAGCGTGGAAGGCGGTTTGAGTTTATGGCCCGTTCCAGAACACGCAGAACGGTCTCCACGGTGATCGCGCTCGTCCTGGCCCTGATGGTCGTGCTGACCCCCCTTCTGCTCTTCTGGCCTGCGAGCGAGGACATCGTCATCAGCGAGGGAAGCTGGACCATGCCCGGCGGGGGACCCGCCCACCTGTCGTACCTGCCCTTCGCGCCGCGGGGACCGTTGAAAGAGCGCTGGAGCACCCGCCTTGAAAGCGTGTTAGTGGGCCCTCCGGCGGTGGCCGGGGAACGGGTGTACGTGTGCTGTGATAACGGTTTCCTGTACAGCCTGGACCTCCAGAGCGGCCGGCCGGTCTGGAGGTTCGATGCCGGGGGCGGGATCGCCTCGATGCCCGCCGTGTCGGAGGATGGCATCTTCCTCGGCACCCTGGATGGAAGAGTGCTCAGCGTCGATCCCGAGGGGGAGTTGAACTGGGAGTTCGAGGTCGGCGGTCCCGTCCTCTCCACACCCATACCGGAGGGTGGCCGGGTGTACTTCGGCTCATCGGACAACTACGTCTACTGTGTGGATGCGGGGGATGGCTCCATGCTATGGGACTTCGAGGCGGAGGGCCCGGTTGAGGTCTCTCCCTGCCTGTACGAGGGACAGGTCTTCGGCGCCTCATACGAGGGCGACCTTTTCGCTCTCGATACCAAGAACGGGCGGTTGCTCTGGACCTATCGTTCGCAGGGCGTGCCGGTGGTCTTTCCCGCCGCCAGCGACGGCAAGGTTTTCCTGGCGTCCGAGTTCGAGGTGCACTGTATCGACGCGCAGAGCGGCATGGTCCTGTGGGAGTACGCTACCGGCCCGACCGTTATATCCAACCTCGCCGTACGCGGCAACCAGTTGGTAGTCGTCCGCGGCGGCGGCGCGGAGTCCGAGACCATATCCCTGGAGACCAGGACCGGGGACCTGTTGTGGGAGGCCGTATCCGGAGAGACAACGGGCAGGACGCCGCTCTTCGCCACCAACGAGGATGTGTATCTATGCGGGATCGATCACCTGCGAGCCCTGGCCGTAGAGTCGGGCATCCCGAGCCTGGAGATCGACTTGAGGGGTGTCCTTCCCGGGACCTTGACCGTGACCGAGAGCTACGTGCTGGCCGGGACGGATGCCCGCAAGGTCTATTGCTTCGAGGAATAGAAACATTAGTAGGGTACTGTGCAAGCGTACGGCCGGATGTGGTATGACCGCGCCCGCGGTAGGGCCCAGGTAAGGCACCGGCAAGACGGGCGGGGAATAAAGGAATGGCGCCATATTACGATAATGATGTAAAGATACGCGAGGGGATTGAGTCGAGGAAAGGATGGTATAGATGAACGGGAGAAAAATGCGCTTGGGGGCCTGCATACTCGCCATGCTACTGGCGGCCGGCATGCTGGTCACCTTCCCGGGTTGCTTCGGGGGGGAACCCAGCGCGGAGGAGCTCTGGGAAAACAGCCAGAAGGCTGAGGAGAACATCAACTCGCTGCACATGGAGATCGCCATCTACTACGAGAACACCAAGTTCGGCGGCGGCCAGATCCAGACCACCTCGATCAACGTCAGCGGCGATAACGTCCAGGCCTCGAGTGCTTTATTCGGGCAGAGCTTCAGTGAGTTGATCGTGGTCGGCGGAAAGCAATACACCCGAACCATGGGGAGCGAGGAGTGGACCGAACAGGCCGCGACCGTTAACCGGCAGACGGTCACTGAGCAGGTCGCAGGGTTCGCCAACCTGCCGAACATAGCTTCATCCTCGGAGAACCTGGGGGTCGAGACCTTGGACGGGCAGGAGGTCTATCACCTCGTCTTCACCCTCACGCCCGACGAGGTAAAGAGCCTCTTTAAAACCGTCCAGCCTTCACAGCTCGCGGCGAACGCGGGCGGTCAAGTAGATGTCTGGGTGCAGAAAGATACCGATTACAGGGTCAAGTACGAAGCCCTGGTAAAGAACGCCTCCATCACTGAACAGATAGGTTACGGGGATATACGCGTGGTGACCACCATCACCGGCATCAACGAACCCATAGCCATAGCACCGCCCGTCTAAGCCGAACATCCACGTAAAACACACTGGCGCCCCCCCGGGGCGCCATGTTACTCGCTATGTTACAAAAGTGTAACGATTCTGTTACAATCCGGAAATTTTGACTCTATATATGTAAAACCTCACCCCCAGATTTCGATAAATAAAGCAAACGGTTGTTTATATGGACGAGATGCGAGAAGGACAGGAGTTGCTGTAAGGAAGAGAACTGTTCAGGAAAGAATGTGAAAGAGCCCTGTATGGAGGCAAAGAGATGTCGGTAAACAATATGAAGGCAGGGCGGACCCCTGAAGCCGGGTTGTTCCGGCCTGCTGTTATTCCTCATGGCGAGCAAGCAAAAGCCGCGGATGCGGCCGCATGCGAAAAGAATCTTTTAACCAAAGGAGCGAAGGCTGTTTCGGCATGCCTTACCTGGTGGGAATGTGTTGGTGACAAACAGATCCGGATGGTTTCAAGGGTCTGAAGGATAAGAGGCGAGGGGGAGAGGAAGATGCTCAACAGGAACGTTCAGGTAGTGATCAACATAATCGTCGTCCTGATGCTGGTCGGGCTGGTGGCCACGGGGGCGGTGATGACCTTACCTGCGGACAGCCCACTCGGGCCTTTGCTGGGGAAGATCTTTAACTCGAAGGATATCCTGGTGAACTTCGTCGATACCCTCGACCCCAGAGAGGTGGCTCAGGCCGTAAATGAAGACCCCCAGCTGCTCGTCGAGCTCCTCCCCCTGCTCGACGTGGGACAGATCGCCACAGCCATCAACCAGAACGAGGAGTTCATCATTGAGCTTGTCGCCTCGCTCGACCCCGAGATGGTCGCCAGGTTGATCAACGACGATGATGTTCAGGAACTCGTGAACTCGGTGATCCCCTACATGGACCTCGAAGTGTTGGCCACTATCCTCAACGACAATGTCGATTTCCTCGTGGAATTGGTGAACAACCTAGACCCGTCCACCGTGGCTTATATCGTCAACAACAACGAGAACTTCGCCATCGAACTCCTCACTTACATCGATCCTACCGTGATTGCCAACATCATCAACAACAGCCCCACCTTCGTGACGGAGCTCGTAGGCCTGCTCAGCGCGGAGATGATCGCGAAAGCCATCAACGAGAACCCACAGATGCTGGTGGATGTCGTCGGCATGCTCGACCCCTCGGTGGTCGCCCAGGCCGTCAACTCGAACGGGCCGTTTTTAAAGGCGATCATGGGCAAGCTCAACGCCAAGGTCCTCGCTTCCGCGGTCAATGCCAACGGGAGGTTTCTCGTCGACGTGCTCGGCTATCTCGATCCCGCGGTCATCGCCGACGTGATCAACAGCAACCAGGACCTGATGTACGATGTCGTCGGCATGCTCGAGCCCCAGTTCATCGCCTCGATCATCAATAACCAGAGTTTTGTCACGTCCCTGATCGGCTTCCTCAGCCCGGGAGCCATCGCGGGTTCCATCAACGCCAACGGCGGCTTCGTCAGCGCCTTGCTAGGCGAGATGGATCCCAAGGTCATGGGCGGCGCGATCAGTAACAATGCCGCCTGGCTGGAAGGCCTCATCGGCGAGCTGGACGGCGGGCAGCTCGGGTCCATCATGGACTCCAACGCCGCTTTCCTCACCGACTTCGTGGGGGCGCTGTCCACCGGCACCGTGGCCTCCATCGTCAACGGCAACCGGGTCTGGATCACCGACCTGCTGGGACAGCTCGACCCCTCGGTGGTAGCCGGGGCGGTCTCCGACAATGCCGCCTGGCTGGAAGGCCTCATCGGCGAGCTGGACGGCGGGCAGCTCGG
>CAYHAT010000042.1:14195-14646 GCA_964354675.1 uncultured Actinomycetota bacterium
GTCCATCATGGACTCCAACGCCGCTTTCCTCACCGACTTCGTGGGGGCGCTGTCTCCAGCGACTATCGCAAGCGTGGTAAACGATAACCCGGCCTGGGTGGTGGGCATCGTCTCTAACCTCGACACTGCGGCCATCGCGGGCATCGCCAACGACCCCGCCACCATCGCTTTCTTGAACGCCCTGCTGCCCGAGCTCGACCCCGCGACCTTAGCGGACATCGTCAACGGCAACGGCGGCTGGGTGGCGGACCTGGTGTCCGGCATCGACTACGCCACCGTGAACACCATGATCGCCGACCTGGAGCCCTGGATCACCGGCACCCTCATGCCCAACCTGGACGAGACGGCCATAGCCGGCATCATCGAGGACCCGGCGACCATCGCCTTCATCAACCGCCTGCTGCCCGAGCTCGACCCCGCGACCTTAGCGGACATCGTCAACGGCAACGGC
>CAYHAT010000043.1:0-14628 GCA_964354675.1 uncultured Actinomycetota bacterium
AAGCCGCCCGAGTGGGAGGGGCTTCTTCCCCAGCACCTCGTAGATGTTCGCGTATTCCATCATCATGTCCATGGTCGGCACCCGGTCAGGCTCCCTGCGCTCCAGTGCCGCGATGACTCGTTCGTGCATAGCCCCCATGCGCCTCTCCTTTGCCAGTCACCTCACACCGTCGTCATTGTCCACGATTGGAAAGCACGCTCTTCTCGTAGTTCCTTATCCTGTTCATGTACTCCATGCCGACGGGCACACACTGCTTCATGCAGAAGTAATCCCAGACTGCTTCGGAAGGCATCGCCTTGAGCTCTTCAAGGAGCGCGAGCCTCCCCGTCAAGTCACCCTCAGCCTCGAGCGCGCGCAGCATCTCCAACGGCTCGAGCAACGCTGCAAGCAGGGCGCGTAGCGCACTCCGCGAGCCGATCACCCAGGCAGCGACGCGGTTTATGCTCGCGTCAAAGTAGTCCAGTCCTATCCGTACCCGCTCGAGCGCCTCGCCGCGAACCAGCTCCTGCATTATTGCCTGGAGATCGTCGTCGTACGTGACCACATGGTCGCTGTCCCACCGGATACCGCGGGTCACGTGCAGGAAGAGCCCCTTTACGAAGAGGAGGAGCGAGGAGAACTTGTCGGAGATGCTCTCAGTAGGATGGAAGTGCCCCGAGTCGAGCGTGAGAAGCACGTTCCGGGTGAGCGCGTAGGAGCTGTAGAACTCCATGGAGCCGGCTACGTAACTCTCCGACCCGATGCCGAACAGCTTAGGCTCGACCGCGTCAAGGTTGTGTGACGGGTCGATCTCCTCCACGAAAACGGCGTCGAGCGACTCCAGGAGACGCCGCCGGGGACCGAGGCGGTCGACCGGCGTATCCTTGAAGCCGTCCGGTATCCAGATGTTGGTGACGGCCGCGGTTCCCAGTTCTCGCCCGAAGTAATCGCCTATCCTCCTGCAGGCAGCGCAGTGCTCGATCCAGAAGCGGCGCACGCCGGGGTCTCGGTTCGAGAGGGTGAAGCCGTCGGACGCAAGGGGGTGCCCGAAGCATGTAGGGTTCATGTCAAGGCCGTGTCCTTTTGATTTCGCCCAAGCGACCCAGCTCTCGAAGTGCTCGGGAAGTAGATCGTTCCGCTCCACCTTTCGGCCGCCCGTCTCCGCGTAGATGGAGTGGAGGCTGAGTCGGTGAGTTCCCGGCACGAGGCTGTATGCCAGGTCGAGGTCGTCCCGAAGCTCGCCGGGGTTCCGGGCTCTGCCCGGGTATTCGCCTATCACCGCGATGCCACCGCCCGGCCCTCCGGCACCGGCCTCGAAGCCGCGGAGATCGTCACCCTGCCAGCAGTGCAGGCTCAACGATAGTTGCTCGAGCCGCGCGAGCGCGAGCTCGGTGTCGACGCCGAGGTCCGAGTAGCGCTCCCGCGCTATCTCATAAGCCGCCGGCACGTATTCCTCGTTAGTCGCGCTCACGATCCCTCCCCGAAGATGGTCTGCATAATCCCAAGAGAATCGCAGATGGCCAGATTATAAATCGGGCCCCGGGCAAGTACAATAGTAACGGGCGGGAAGTGCTGAGACATGCCGCGCCGCAGCGGCGCGTGGTGGAGGAACAGACGTGGTTGCCTTGCATGGTCTAAGGTGTGAATACAGGCGCGGTCCCCTTGGGGTAGACGTGCGGCGGCCGCGACTGTGCTGGAAGCTCTCATCGGATGAGCGCGGCAAGATGCAGGGCGCGTACCGACTGCAGGTGGCGAACACGGAGGAAGACCTGCGGGACGAAAAGAACCTGTCCTGGGATTCCGGCAGGTGCGAGACGGACCAGTCGATACACGTCGAATACGATGGGCCGGCTCTCGGGTCGCGCCAGAGGTGCTACTGGCGGGTAAGGGTATGGGACGAAAGCGGGCGGGAGTCGCCCTGGAGCGAGGTCGCCTTCTGGGAGATGGGATTGCTCGACGTGGGCGATTGGAAGGCGAAGATGGTCCGGCCGGATCTCGCCGAGGATCCCGAGAGGTCAGAACCATGCCCTATGCTGAGAAAAGAGTTCGTGCTCAAAGGCGGGATAGCAGTAGCTCGCCTCTACATCACCTCCCATGGTCTCTACGAGGCCCGGATCAACGGTAATCGCGTCGGGGACGCGTTCTTCACCCCCGGCTGGACCAGCTACGACAGGTGCCTTCAGTACCAGGTATACGACATCACGGAGAGCTTGCGGGAAGGTGCTAACGCCATCGGGGTGTTCCTGGGTGACGGGTGGTACCGCGGGTACGCATCCTATTTCTGCGAGAGGAACTATTACGGCACGAAGCTCGCGCTTTTCGCGCAGCTCGAGGTAACCTACAGTGACGGCTCGACCGAGACCGTCATCTCCGACGAGACCTGGAGAGCCTCGACCGGCCCGCTGCTCGAATCCGATATCTTCAACGGCGAGGTGTATGACGCGAGGCTAGAGAAGCCCGGGTGGGACCAGCCGGCCTTCGACGACACGAGATGGAGCGGAGTATCGGTTGTCGACTTCGACCACACACTACTCTCGGCTCCGATAGGCGTCCCCGTTCGAAGGATCGAAGAGATCTCCCCGAAGAAGGTGATAAAGACGCCGGCGGGCGAGACGGTTATCGACATGGGCCAGAACATGGTGGGCTGGGTACGATTGAGGGCGAGGGGCCCGCGCGGCACCGCCATCACCATGCTGCATGGCGAGGTCCTTGACCAGTCGGGCAACTTCTATAACAAGAACCTCCGCCTCGCTAAAGCTAGAGACAGTTTTATCCTTAAGGGTGACGAACGGGAGGAGGTGTTCGAGCCCCGGTTCACCTTTCATGGGTTCCGCTACGTCAAGCTGGAAGGGTATCCAGGAGAGGTGACGATGGACCGCATCGCGGGAATCGTCGTCCACTCCGACCTGGACCGGGCGGGAGAGTTCAGTTGCTCGAATCCGAAGGTTAACAAGCTGTTCGAGAACATCGTCTGGTCCCAGAAAGGGAATTTCCTGGACGTCCCGACGGATTGCCCGCAGAGGGACGAGCGTTGCGGATGGACGGGCGATCTCCAGGTCTACGCGCCGACCGCGTGTCTCAACATGGACTCGGCTCCTTTTCTGACCAGGTGGCTTCGAGACCTGCGGAAGGACCAGAGGAAGAACGGTTCCATTCCGTTGATCATCCCCGACGCTTTTGCCGACAGGAAAGAGCTCTTTGCCAGGAGCTTGAAACGTGGAAGGAAGAGAGAGGGAGACCACAGGGGACTTTTCGATAAGGTTGCGGTGCTCTCGGCGCTCGCTTCATCCGCGGGCTGGGGCGATGTCGCGATAATCCTCCCATGGCAGCTGTACCTGCGCTACGGTGACAGCCGCGTCCTGGAATCCCAGTACGAGAGCATGAAGGCCTTCTCGCGATTCCTCGAGAAGCGCGCCGCCAGGTTCGGTAGTCTCATCTACGTGAGCCCGGTGAAATGGTTCAGGAAGGAGACCTGGCGACACATGGGCTACTTCTCCACTGCCGGATTTCATTTCGGAGACTGGCTCGCGCCCGGCGACGGCATGGATAAGTCGATCCTTAAGTCGAAGCTGTACATCCCCACCGTCTACTACGCTCTTGACATGCTCATCCTCTCCAGGATCGCCTCGGTCCTCGGACGCGAGGACGATGCCGCACGCTACAGGGAGACGTACGAAAGGATCAAGGCGGCGTACCGGTACTTCAGGGTGAGGAAGAACGGTCAGATATGGCCGAAGAGGCAGACAGCGTACGCGCTCGCGCTTGTCGCCGGACTGGTTTCGGATGAGAGCAGGGAGAAGGTCGCAGGGACACTGGCGCGCATGGTGCGCGAGGACGGATACCGGCTGGGAACGGGGTTCCTGGGCACGCCGCACATATGCCCGGTCTTGAGCAAGCACGGCCACGCAGAGGCGGCTTATGGGCTGTTGCTCCAGGAGGACCGGCAGTGGCTCTACCAGGTCGACAGGGGTGCCACCACGATGTGGGAACACTGGGACGCCATCAAGGAGGACGGTTCCTTCTGGTCCGAGAGGATGCTCTCGTTCAATCATTACGCCTACGGGTCCATAGGCGAGTGGTTATACGAGGGCATCGCTGGTATTAACTGCGATGAGGATAGGCCCGGCTACAAGCACATCATCATAGAGCCCATCGTCGACGAGAGATTGACGGACGCCCGGGCATCGTTCGAGTCGATCCACGGGACTATAAGGTCGGAATGGTGCCTGGCTTGCGACGGCCGCCTGACACTGGAGGTCGAAGTCCCCGCGAACGCGACCGCCTCAGTCACGATCCCCGAGCGGTATCGCAGGCGGGTGTCGGAAGGCGGCAAGGCCATCGTGCCGGTCGATGGATCGATAGAGGTGGGGTCGGGGACATATGTTTTCGAGTGTTACGGGTGATCAGCCGGAAGAGATAGTAGCGATTGGAGGCCGGAACTGCCCGATTACCTTGCCATCGACCTGGGAGCCGAGAGCGGCCGCGTTGTCGTCGGGACACTTGCCAAAGGTCGCCTCAGGCTGACGGAGACGCACCGGTTCGGCAACGGCCCGGTGGCTCTCCCGGACTGGCTCCATTGGGATATCCAGCGCCTCTGGGACGGGATAAAGGCGGGTATTGGCGCCCCGGGTCGCTCGGGAGCTCGGTCGAGATGGACCCCGGACATACGGATGCCTACTACTACCGCAGCTGGGTTTATCTGGAGCTGGATAAGAACTACGAAGCCGAAGCCGATGCCGACAGGGTCATCGAGGCCGATCCCGGATATACGGATGCCTATTGCAGCCGGGGCTATGCCAACCTGATCCTGGGAAAGCTCGCAAAGGCGTTGAGCGATTTCAACCAGGCCATGGAGCTCGATCCTGAGCACAGCATGGCTTACGCGGGCCTCGGTTCTTATTATTTTGAGCAAGGTGACCTGGAGCAGGCCATCGCCAACCTCGATCGGGCTATCGAACTCGATCCCGAGAACTCCTGGGCTTACGCTGATCGTGGCACCGTCCATTTGACACTGGGGCAATACGAAGAGGCCGTTGCTGACTACTCCAAGTCCCTCGAGCTCACCCCGGAAGACAAGGATGCCTACTACGGACGAGGCCGGGCCCATTCCAGCTTGCGCCAGGATGAGCAGGCCGTTGCCGATTTTACGAAGGTCATCGAGCTCGATCCCGAGAGCTTTTATTCGGATACCTATCTCAACCGTGGAATGGCGTACCTTTCATTGGGCCGGTACGAAGAGGCATTGAGCGACCTCGACCGGGCCATCGAGCTCTATCCCAAGAGCTCCTATGCCTACTGGAACAGGGGCTTGGTCTATGAAGCGCAGGAAAAGTACGATAAGGCGATCGAGGATTACTCTCGTGCTATCGAACTCGACCCCGAATTTCCCGATGCTTATCTCGGCCGGGGCTACAATTATTTTATGCTACGGCAATACGAGGAGGCTGTCGAAGATTGCACCAGGGCTATCGAGCTCAACCCCGACTATCCCGATGCATACTGTTATCGCGGACTTGCGTATGCGGGCGCGGGCCGTTACGCGGAGGCGTTGAGCGATCTCAACAAGGCCATCGAGCTCGACCCCGGGTTCGCGTTGGCCTATTTCAACCGGGGCAACATATATCTGAAAACCGGGCAGAGGGAGCAGGCCATTGCGGACTACCGCAAAGCCTTGCAGCTCGATCCCGGCTACGAGGAAACGAGGCAGGCGTTAAGAGACCTGGGTGTACAGGGATAGCGGACCGTATCCTAGCAAGAGATGGTCAAAAGCGTGATCTGAAGTGGAAGAAGAGAAAGATCTGGAAAGCGGGCAGCCGAAGATCGTCAGGTTCACGAGACGGTTTGCGCTGAGCATCCTCGTGGGGGTGGTCACCGGCCTCATCTGCACCCTTATAATCGCTTTCATCGTCTACAAATACAATTCCGCCATGTACCCGGAGAGGTACGAAGACACGAGTCTGGTCGAAGACATCGAAAAACAGCTTTCGGATGGAAACGGCGAGTTCGTCATAACCCAATTAGGCAAAGCCAACCTGCACGGGTTGGACCACGTGTCGCTCATCGTATGCGGTTATATCAGCTCGCAGGAGGGTGTCCCCTACGCCATGCTGGCATTGTATGAGAAGCCGGCCCAGGACTACAATTCCGTCTTAAAGCTCAGCCCGGTTGAGATGAGCACCGCCTGGCTGGAGAACATCGCGTTCAAGACGGAGGACCTCAACGCTGATGAGATCGATGAACTGGTCGTCTACTGCTATACCTCAGCTGAGCTCCCCGACCAGTACGTGGCGGTGATAAGCTGGTTCAAGGATTACCGGTGCATCTGGACGGTGCCGGTGCTGGAGTACTGGAACGATATGGACTGCCTGCAGCAGCTGCTTGCGGCCGGCATAGATCTTTTTAGCCTGGGACCCACTGAGGATCTGATCTCATTCGGGGGAATAGACCTCTTGACCAATCCCTCGATATCGCTTGCCCTGGAGCAAAACAGCAGCCAAGGGATCCAGGAGACCGACATGGAATATACTTCCTTCTGTGAGATAAGGAACATAGACTACGATCCCTTTCAGGAGATAGTGTGCGCGGATCTGGTGCGGGCGAAGGGCGAGAGCCTGATGGAAGACCACACTTGTTTCCTGAGGGTCTACGAGATGCGCGGGGCCACCTCGAGCAGCAATGCGACGACAGTGCAACCGGACCCCAACTGGAACCAGGGGGAGCCCTTGCTCTGGAGCAAAAAAACCTCAGTCGATTTCCAGTTCACGGACGAGATGATAGATGCCGGAAGACCTGCCTGGATGGGTGAAGGTCGGCAGTAAGCCCGGCGGATCCTCGATCGCTCAGCACCGATCTCTTACCCACCTCTCCAGTCAACCGCTATGGCTTGTATGTTCTGTTGACATACAGCCAGGAAAAAGGGGAGTATGCTCTCAGAATCGCATCGAAAGGAGATCAGTATGGCATCGAAGAGGTGGGAGGAAGTGGCGGAGGATTATAACCGCATATTCCGCAAGGATGCCTATTACTGCGATATCCTCGACATGATCGCCGCACGGGTGGAAGCCGGCGAGGGCTCGCGCATCCTCGACCTCGGCTGTGGGACGGGAAACATCGTCGCTCTCCTGCGGGAGAGGTTCCCGGAGGCGATGGTATGCGGGGTGGATCCCGCGGACAAGATGGTGGAGTTGGCCAGCGACCGCTTCCGCACTGACGAGAAGGTGGAGATATGGAGAGGTGAGGGCACGAAGATACCTTTCCTCTCGGAGCACTTCGACTACGTGGTCTCCAACCTCGCCCTGCACCACGTCCTGCCCGAACTGCGCCTGCTTTGCGCCGCGGAGGTCGCCAGGGTGCTCAAACCCGGTGGGCGCCTGGTCTACTCCGACCTGTTCTGGGAGGTGGCGGGAGAGCGCGAAAACCCCGCGAGATGCAAAGAGATAATAGACAAGATCGTCGCCTATGCCCTCTACAACCTGGACATCGGGGCCCGGGAGATGACCCTTTTCCTCCTGGAGCAGCTGCCCCTGCACCTCAACGAGGAATCGGAGTATGTGACAGTGGTGGAGGACTGGCTCACACCCCTGCAGGAGGCCGGCTTGACCGGGCTGGAGGTGACCATCCCGCCCCATCCCGAGTTCGGCTTCAAGATCATCCAAGCGGATAAACCCGGGTTATAATGGCCCTGTCGCTTTCCTGCTTTATGGATACAACACGGAGGTCGATATGGACGAGATCGTGAACAAAGTCATCTCTGCTTACACCCGCACGCGTATATTCACCTACCTGAACTGAATGCAGGCGACTTTTGGGACCCTGGCAGGGTACCTGGGAGTAGCGGAGCGTACGGCCGTGCAGGCCTCCTGCCCCCTGGAGGGAGGGGGCGCCAGCGAGGGCTCGACCTGCGGGGTGGTCTCCGGGGGGTGCATGGCCATTGTCCTGGCTCATCTGGCGGATGTCCTTTGCGGGGACGCGGGGAAAGGAGAAGCCCTCTACGAGCGGCTGCGCGAGTACACCAGCTGGTTCGCGGAGGAGTTCGACAGCACCATTTGCCGCGAACGCTGTGGAGTCGACGTGAAAGAGATACCCGGTTTCCTTAATTATCTCTTCACTGGCAAGCTCGTTACCCGCTGCGTCAACCACATCGGCGTGGCCGCCTCGCACCTGCTGGGGCTCATGAACCACCCCCTGGAGGGCGGCGGCGATGTGACCGACCTCGACAGGAGATTGGCGTCTGGCGGGGGATACTGCGCCGCCGAGGTGATGAACGGCGTGCGCACCGGCACCGGTTACGGCAGCCTGTACCTGGAACAGCTCTCGCTGGCCTTCGACGGTGGAATAGGACTCTCCGGCGGATTGTGCGGGGCGGCGGCGGGGGCGTTGTTGCCTATGGGTCTTATCTGGGGCATAGATCCCAAGCAGGAGGGCCTGGTGGGCACCCTCGTCCCCTTCATCCGGGGACATATCAACCTCTACCTTGGCCATAGCGAGCCGGAATTATGGTCGGTGGCCAATCCCTTCATGCGCGAGTTCAAGCGCAAGTTCGGGTCGCTCGAGTGCAGGGATATCGTGGGCCGCTCCTTTCAGAGTGGGACCGAGTTGGCGGAGTTCATGGCCGGCTCCTCTGTCTGCGCAGAGATCAAGGATTGGTGCCGGACAAGGACGTCGGAACTGATCTCGGCGAACACGACATTCGCCTGAGAGTGAACGGAGGAGAACAGGCATGAAGAGCAGGGTTACCGCGATACTGGGCATAGAGCACCCCATACTGCAGGGCGGGATGATCTGGGTCTCCGACGCGGGGCTGGCGGCGGCCGTCTCCGAGGCGGGCGGCCTGGGCGTCATCGGGGCCGGCGGCATGCCGACCGAAACAGTGGAGGAGGAGATCGGGAAGGCGAAGCGGCTCACGCAAAAACCTTTTGGGGTGAACGTACCCATCTTGAGCCCCTATGCCGAGGGCATCTTCGAGGCCGCGGCGCGAACGGGAGTGCCGGTGCTCACCACTTCCGCAGGAAATCCCCAGACATACACCTCCCGTGCCAGGGAAGCGGGCATGAAGGTGGCGCACGTGGTATCCAACGTGCGCATGGCCCGCAAAGCCCAGGAGGCAGGTGTGGATGTCATCGTGGCGGAGGGTTACGAGGCGGGCGGCCACAACGGTTTCGACGAGATAACCACCATGGTCCTGGTCCCGCAGGTGGTGGACGCCGTGGATGTGCCGGTAGTCGCCGCCGGCGGTATCGGGGACGCACGCGGCATGGCGGCGGCCTTCGCCCTGGGCGCAGAGGGGGTCCAGCTCGGCACCCGCTTCCTCGCGTCGCAGGAGAGCCCCGCCCATCCCCGTTACAAGGAACTCATCCTGACCTCGAACGATTGCTCCACGGCGATCACGGGAAGGGCCTTCGGGCCGGTGCGCGTGCTCAAGAACAAGCTGGCGGAGACGATCCTGCAGGCGGAGAGGGAGGGGTGGTCCCAGGAGAAGATCCAGGAGATGATCGGGTCGGGCCGTTCGGTGAAGGCTTGCCTGGAGGGAGACCTGGACGAGGGGTCTTTCATGTGCGGCCAGGTCGCCGGCATGATCGCAGAGCTGAAAAGTGTACAGGAGATCATCGCCGAGCTCATCGAGGGTTATGAGGCCATCGCGGCCGGCCTGCTCGACCGGTGACCCGTCACACGGACGAAAATAGCGTGCGCATGACTTGTAAGCACGAGGTGGACCGCATATGAAGCTCGATAAGATAGCCTACACATCCATCTACGAGAGAGAGGACGAGCACTGGTGGTTCCTGGGGAGGCGCAGGGTACTGGCGGCGCTTCTCGACGGCATCGATCCTCCGGGTGATTGGCGGGTCCTGGACGTGGGGTGCGGTACCGGCGGTAACTTCGCTTTCCTGGATGCCTACGGCCGGGTGGAGGGCTGCGACTACTCGGAGGAGGCCATCCGCTTCTGTCTCATGCGGGGGACCCACCCAGTGCAGGAGGCCAGCATCTACGAGCTGCCCTACGATGACGCGTCCTTCGACCTGGTGACCTGCCTTGACGTCATCGAGCACCTCCGCTTCGACCTCCCGGCCTTCCGGGAGTTGAACCGGGTATTGAAGAAGGGGGGCCACCTCCTGGCGACCCTCCCGTCCGGGCCCCACCTCTATAACGATTTCGACTGCCTGGCCGGCCACCTCCGCCGTTATACCACGGGAGAGATAAGGATGCTGCTGGCGGAGAGCGGGTTCGAGCCCCTGAGGCTCACCTGCTACACAGTATTGGTGCACCCCCTCATCCGCTATTACATGTGGCGAGGCAGTATCACCAGCGGGCGCAACAAATACACCCAGGGCATGGTGACCGTGATACCTTCCTCCAACCGGGTCCTGAAGCTGGCGCAGGACCTGGAGGCCCGGATCGTCTCCCGCTGGGACCTGCGCCGGGGGTCCTCTGCAGCGGCGCTAGCCGTAAAAAGATAGGGGGTCAGCCCCTGACATGGGACATATGCTTGACGTTGTGTGCCAGTAAAGCCGGGCACGGCCGATTGAGTTACTGACCTGCAGGGAATTATCAAGTCGCTCATCGTAGTCCCGTCACAACCCGGATCCTTATGCGCCGTATGTTTGGCCAAGAAGGTCAGACGTGCACAAGACCTCAAGCGTGCTTGAATGAAAACAAGCAAAAAGGACTGGAGCGTGATCTCTGATTATTGATATCCCATGTCCTAGGCTGACCCCTTATCGATCTCGGCGATGCGATCAGCCACGTAACGTTGGGCGGCGTAAAGGTCGCCGAAGGTCTCGCCCCGGAAACGGTAATCACGCCTGCGGCCCTTTATGCGGATGAGCTCCTTACCCGTCTCGGGATCGCGCACCTTGAAGAACTTGACCTTGACGTAACCCTGCTTTCCGAAGAACTCCCGGATGAGCGCTATATCCGTCACAAGAACCTCCTATCGCTATCCCTTTCTCTATATCGTTGTAACGCTTGCTATCCTTAAGGGCGTGGTTAAACGCGCTCGGACATTATGATAAAATCCTTGCGTGACCTTGAGCGACGCTACGATCCGGGGGATGCCTGCCTACCACATAGCCGAAACGAACGACCAACAGAGATGCCCGCTGTAAAAGGGTAGAGCGTGGTCTCTTCGTAAAAAGTATTAAGCAACAGTTAAGGCATTTACAACCCGGCGAATAAATTATAGGATTGATAGGCCGGAAGGCTCGTTACGGGCTTCAGTCACTTCGAAAAATATGGTATCGGGATACCTGTATCAGCAAAGGAGGGAGAGATGGGAGCACCAGAAGAGACCTATTTAACCCCGGTAGTGCCTATGGACTTCACCTACAACTACCGCGTAGGTCCCTACATCACGCGCTACCTGGACGGCTTCAAGGAGAAGAAGATCCTGGGTTCCAAGTGCCCGGGGTGCAGCCTGGTAGCCGTGCCCCCGCGTAAGTTCTGCGGGGTCTGCAACAAGGTCATGGAGGAGATGGTGGAAGTGAGCCAGGAAGGGACCCTGGAGAACTTCACCGTGGGCCACGTGACCATCGAGAAGGGCAAGCTCAGCCCCGCCGATGCCCCCTACGTGCTCGGCCTGGTCAAGCTGGACGGGGCCACCTCGGCACTCCTGGCCAAGGTGGAGGGCGTGTCCCCCGCCGAAGTCAAGACGGGCATGAAGGTCAAAGCAGTCTGGAAGGACCCGGTCGAGGGAGACTACGGCGACCTCGACCATTTCGAGCCGGTATAGGGGGGGAAGCGCATGGATAAGAACGTAGCCATAGTGGGATACAGGATGCAGAGCGCCCCGGACCTGGTGACCTCCCGGGAACGCCTTACCTTCGAACTGACCCGGGGACTCTTCGACGACCTGGGTATCGAGCGCACGGACGTGGACACCACCATCATCGATTCCAACGACTTCATGGATGGCCGCACCATCTCCAACGTCTTCCTCGACCCCCCGGCCGGCGCCTACATGAGGGACGAGAGCAAAGTGGAGATGGACGCCACCAACGCGGTGATATACGCGTGCATGCGCATCCTCTCCGGGCAGTACAATACGGCCCTGATCGTGAGCCTTGCGCTCACCGGCTACCAGGCCAGCCCTTACCTGTACATCGAGTACACCCTCAACCCCACTTACGATCGCCAGGTCAAGCTGCTCAACGAGATCAACGCCGCCGCCTTCCAGGCGCACAGTTACCTGGAGAAATTCGGTTACTCCGAGGAACTGCTGGACGACATCGCTGCCCAGGCCCTGGCCAACGCCGCCCTCAATCCCAACCAGGCCCGCCGCATCTCCGGCGTCACCAGGGACAAGGTGGCAGCCTCGGCGATGTATTACGAGCCTCTGCGCGAGCTCCACTGCTATCCGCCCACCGACGGCGGATGCGCCGTACTGCTGGCCTCGGAGGAGAAGGCCAAGGACCTCACCGACAAGCCGGTATGGATCAAGGGCATGGGCATGAGCACCGAGACCTACTACCTCGGGGAGCGCAAACTCTTCAAGTCCCGCTCCGCGGCCGAGGCGGCCCAGAGGGCCTACGAGCTGGCCGGCGTAAAAAAGCCCGAGAAGGACATTGATATCGCCGAGATTTCCGCCCTCTTCGCCCACCAGGAGCCCCTACTCGCCGAAGCGCTGGGATTGCTGGACGAGGGCAAGGCGGACAAGGCCTACAAAGACGGCAAGACCGCCATCGACGGCAAGCTTCCCCTCAATCCCTCCGGGGGCGCCCTGGGCGGACACCCGGTCAGCGTCACCGGCATGATGCGCATGGTCGAGGCGGCGCGCCAGCTGCGCGGCGAGGCCGGGGACAACCAGGTGAAGAAGGCGGAACTCGCCGTGGTGCACGGACAGGACGGGGTGTGCGCCCAGCAGAACGCCGTCCTGGTCCTGGGGATATAGGAGGTGATGCAGATGCGTAACGTTGGCATAGTCGGCATAGGATACACGCCCGTCTTCGTGAGCAAGCGAAAGGATGTCAATATCTCCGAGATGATCTCCGAAGCGGTGGAAGCTGCCTTCACCAACACCGGCCTCACCGCGGCGGACATTGACGCGGTGGTCTTCGGCAACATGCACACCTTCGAAGGGGTCAACCTGCCCCATCTGTGGGCGGCGGACTATATCGCCTCCCTGGGTAAGCCCCTGATGAGGATCGCCACCGGGGGCACCACCGGCATGTCCGCCTTCCACGCTGGCTACTACCACATCGCGTCCGGGCTTCACGACGTGGTCATGGTGGTGACCTACGAGAAACAGTCCGAGGGCGACTCCCAGGTGGGCCTCATGGGCATCATCACCCCGGAAGTCATGGCCATGCTCGCCACGGGCATCGACGTCACCGGCGGGAGCGGCATGGGAGCCATCGGCGGAGGCAGCGCGGGAGGCATCTCCTTCCAGGCCTCTTCCTATCTCTACCGCTCCGGGGCGGGCATCGAGCATATCGACGAACAGGCGGCCCTGGAGCGGCGCAACGCGGCCAAGAACCCCTACGCACACCTCAAGGATGCCGAGGCCACGGCGGAGAAGATCGCCCAGACTCCCCTGGTCTCCTGGCCTATACGCTTCGGGCATATCTGTCCTACATCCGACGGGGCTACGGTAGCGATCCTGGCCTCGGAGAAAGCGGCGGCCAAGATCGCAGACAAGGTGGCATGGGTACACGCGGTGGCCAACTGCGCTTCCGACGCCACCACTGCCAACCTCATCGAGAGCCAGATCACCGACCCGGCGGAGCACATGCCCGCCATCATCGCCTCCAGGCAGGCCTACGAGCGGGCGGGCATAAAGGACCCCAAGAAGGAGATCGACTACGTGGAGATCTACAACGGCTTTGCCCACCAGGCCCTCATGTACCTGGAGAAGGTCGGCATGTGCGAGGTGGGGGAAGCCCATAAACTGCAGGAAGCGGGCGAGCTGGAGATGAGCGGCCGCATGCCGGTCAACGCCTCGGGCGGGGTGGTGAGCACCAACGCCATCGGGACCTCGGCCATGAACCGCGTGACCGAGTGCGCCCTGCAGATCCTGGGCCAGGCGGGAGAGCACCAGGTGGAGAAGGAAGTCCATAAGGCCCTTGCCCACGGCTGGGGCGGTCTCATGCAGTACGTGACCATAACCATCCTCGGGGACAAACCCAAGAAGGGTTAAGGAGGTGTTGATGATGGAAGAGACACGAGAAGTTCAAGGCACCTGGGACGTCTCCACCTTCAAGTTCCGCATCGAGGGGGTAGGCCTGCGCCGCATGCTGGATGGGATGAAGGAAGGTAAGCTCATCGGGACCAAGTGCCACAAGTGCGGTACGGTCTATCTCCCCGGGCCTTTCTACTGCCGCAAGTGCCACGTGGAGATCAACGAGCCCTTGGAAGTGAGCGACCACGGGGAGATCATGACCTTCACCATCGGTTATGCGGACGTGCGTGGCAACCCCCTGGATGAGCCCCGTGTCGCTCCCGTGGTGAAAATGGACGGGTGCGATTCCTGGATCATGGGGGTGTTGAAGGGGGTCAAGCCCGAGGAGATTCACGTGGGCATGCGGGTCAAGGTGCAGTGGGCCGAGAACCTCACCGGCTCCCTGCAGGACATGCAGTACTTCGTCCCAGAATAAGTTCATTCATGTGGCCCGGGCCGCTGGGTAACGATCTCAACTGTTACTTTTCGGCCCGGGG
>CAYHAT010000044.1:0-14571 GCA_964354675.1 uncultured Actinomycetota bacterium
CGATGTTGCCTATCCTGCTGTCGAGGACCGCAAAGGGCAATGCTGCAACGAGGCTGCTGTATCCCTACCACCCCAGCAGAGAGATCAGAAAAACCCATTAGAGCCTATGCCGTGACCCCGTCCCACCCCCGTGTATCCCCAACCGGGACGGGGTCGTGTCTTCGATCTTCGGTTTTCCAGTCTTCCCTTGGTTCTTCGATTCTCGTGCAAGGAAACCGAAGATCGAAGACACGACCCCTTAGAAGGCGGGGGTGACCGTATAGAGGCAGAGGATGCCGTCCTGACGGTTGATCTCCGCCTTGGTCTGCTCCCCATCAAGCACCCGTATGATGAGGTCCTTTATCTCCCCGGCCACGTCCCGCAGGGTCCCGCCCTCCAACACCGCGCCCGCGTTGATGTCCATGTCGTCCTCCATGCTGCGGTAGAGGCGGCTGGTGCTGGCCACCTTGATCACCGGCAGCAGGGGAAAGCCGATGGGATTGCCGCGCCCGGTGGTGAAGATCATGAGCTGGCAACCCGCAGCCGCCAGGCCGGTTATGGATTCCACATCGTAGCCTGGTCCGTCCATGATCACCAGGCCCTTCTCCTTGGGAGGTTCGGCGTAGTCCACCACCTCGTTGATGGCCGAGCTTCCCCCCTTCAGGATGCATCCCAGGGATTTCTCGCGGATAGAGCTCATCCCACCGTCCATGTTGCCGGGGGCGATGACCTGGGAGGCCAGGGGGCCCAGTATCTCGCGGGTCCGGCGCTCCGCCGCGGCGATGCGCGAGGCCACCTCCCGCGCTACCTCATCGTTCACGGAGCGCCGCTCCAGGATATGGCTGGTGCCGATCATCTCCGTGGTCTCGGTAAAGATCGCCGTGCCGCCCTCTTCCACCAACCAGTCGGCGGCCAGGCCGACGCTGGGGTTCGCGGTCACCCCGGAAAAGGCGTCGGAACCGCCGCACTCAAGCCCCAGGACCACGGCGCTCAGGGGGAAGGGTGCCCTCTCCTGCCCGGCCGCTCCCGCCAGCATGCCGCGCACGATCTCCGTGCCCTTTGCCGCCGCCCGCCGCGACCCGCCCACGTCCTGGATATTGAAGAACTCGACCGGTTTGCCGGCATGGGACATCCTCTCCGCCAGGTACTCCGCCCTGATCACCTCGCACCCCAGGCCGACCACCAGGACGGCGTGGACGTTCGGGTTCCTGGCCAGGTTCGCCAGGGTCTTGAAGTGCAGGCCGAGGTCCTCGCCTCCCCTCCCGCAGCCGTGGCCGTGCGGCAGCGGCACTACCTCAGGCACCTCCCTCGCGATCGCGGCGACCACTCCGTTGGCGCAGGCCACCGAGGGGATGACCGCCACGTGGTTCCTGATACCCACCGCGCCGTCCGGCCTTGCGTACCCCTGAAAAGCGGTCATGGTGCTCACCCCGCCATCCTCAATCCTCGACCACCAGGTTATGGGTATGCACCCAATCCCCGCTCCTTATATCCTGCTTGGCCTGCCCTATGATCTCCCCGTACTTGAGGATGTCCTCGCCCGAGGCGAGATCGCGCAGGGCTATCTTGTGACTGAAGGGGATGTCGTCCGCCGCTTCGAGTCGGCGGCCGTCCCGGAGATAGATGGTCTCACCCTTCCTGACATCTGCGAGGGTGACCGCCACGTTGTCCGCCTTGTTGATGACCAGAGCGTTGGGCTTCATGGCATGCAACCCCTTTCGATAACGTCTACTCCCAGCGGAAGAACTTTATGGACGCGAGGAAGGCGATGGTCCCCATGGCCAACAGCACCAGGATGTCCACCCATACGTCAAGCAGGCTGGCCGAGTTGATCATCACCTCGCGCAGGGCGTCCCCCAGGTAGTAGAGGGGCAGGCACTGGGCGATGACCTTGAGGGGGGTGGGCACCCACTCCACCGAGAAGAAGATGCCGGAGAGGAACATCATGGGCAGGGCGATGGCCTGTGAGGCAAGCCCGGCGCTGCGCACGTTCTTGGTTATGGACGCGATGAGAAAGCCCAGGGCCAGGAAGGAAAGAGCGCCGACGATAACCAGCACGGCAATGTAGAGGTAGTTACCGCTTATCCTGAGGTTGAAGGCCAGGCTGCCGATGGTGAGCAGTAGGGCCGTTTGCGCCAGGGTGAAGACGAGCACCGAGGCTATGCCGCCCGCGAGGAAGGTGGGCAGGGAGATCGGGGATACCTTTATACGCCGCAGGATCCCCTTCTCCCGGTAGGTGGCGATCTCCAGGCTGTAACCGGCCAGGCCTCCGAACATGAGCACCATGGCCAGGATGCCCGGGACCATGAAGTCCACGTACTCGAAGTCCTTGACGTCCTGTGCCTCCTCCTCGTTGACCTTGATCACCTCGGGTGCTCCTGACATCATCTGGCCTATCTTCTCCACGATGCCACGCAGGGTGGAGGAGGTTATCTGGGCGGTGGAGATCTCCGACTGGTTGATGATCATGGTCACTTCGCCGGCGCCGCCGGACATCACCTCCTGTCCGAAACCCTCGGGGATGATGAGGATGCCGTTGCGGTCGCCGTCCTTGAGGGCGGCCCGCTCCTCCTCTTCGCTCCCCGTCTCCATGATGAGGGCGTCAATGTCCTCAAAGGCCGCGACGATGGCCTGGCTCACCTGCGAGCCGTCCAGGTCCACCACCCCTATCCTCAATTTCACTTCGCCGCTCGAGCCGAAGACGAACCCGAGGATCACCATGAGCAGGATGGGAAAGAGGAAGAGCCAGAAAAGGGCCTCGCGCTGCCGCAGGGTCATCTTGAGGTCGTAGGCGAAGATCTTGTAGAGCTTGCTCAATCCCTGATCCTCCTCCCGGTTATCTTGAGGAAGACATCCTCGAGGGTGGCCCTCTTCATATTGATGTCGTCGGCCTTGACCCCCTGCTCGTGCGCCATGGCTACAATCCCTATGAGGGTCTCCTGGGGCACGGGCGTGGTGACCTGGTACTCACCTTCGCCAGCGCGGACGCTGGCCACGCCGTGTAGCCCCCTCACTATCTCTTCATCCACCGGTGGGTTGAGCCTGAAGGTGATGATGCTGTCGGAGACGTATTCGTCGATGAGCTGGTCCGGGGTGCCCAGGGCGATGATGCGTCCTTGGTCCATCACCGCCACGCGGTCGCAGAGGTACTCGGCCTCCTCGATGTAGTGGGTGGTGATGACCACCGTCTTGTCCTGGTCCCGCAAGTGTTCCACCATCTCCCAGATGCGGCGCCGGGCCTGGGGGTCAAGGCCGGTGGTGGGCTCGTCGAGGAAGACGATGCTGGGGTCGTTGACCAGTGCCAGGGCGATAGAGAGCCGCTTGTGCTGCCCTCCCGAGAGGTCGTTCACCCTGGAGCCGGCCTTCTCCTTCAGTTCCGCCAGATCCACGAGCTCATCGACGGCAAGAGTCTGCGGATAGAAAGCGCTGAAGAGGTCGATAGTCTCCCACACCGTGAGCTCGTCGAAGAATACGGTCGTCTGGAGCTGCACACCTATTATTTCCTTTACAGCCCGCGCGTTTCTGCGTACGTCCAGTCCCAGGACGGTGATCTCCCCAGAGTCCGGCTCGCGCAATGTCTCCACCATCTCCAGGGTGGTGGTCTTTCCGGCTCCGTTAGGCCCCAGGATACCGAAGATCTCCTTCTCCTCGACCTCCAGGGTGATCCCGTCCACGGCCTTGATATCGCCGTAGTTCTTTTTCAGGTCCCGGATGGATATGGCCGGCACGACGTCATCCCTTCATCCGCCTGTTGTAATGCCGGGGTCAGGTTTTTTTTGACTCTTCTTTCTTCTCGAAAGCATCCTGCGCGTCACAGTTGGGGCACTTCTTCGGCTTGCAGCGGGAATCCCTGACGTAGCCGCATTTCTTGCATACCCAATCCGCCATGATCTCACCTCCGTCAATGTCGATCTCCATACGAGTCCTTCCTGTATGGGCATTCTATCATCCGGTCTACACGGTGCCCAAAGGAAGGTGAGAAAAAACATGTTCCCGGGTTACACCCCTCGACCGCGCCGGTTACGGGATCCCGTGAGATCGCTGCCTGCAAAAAGTGCTGAGTATCCTGACCGAACGCTTTCTGGGTGTCGCCGTTTTGAGAACGCGGAGCAGCTGGCCGGGATATCCCGCCTGGATCGGGAACGTATGCTTATGCAGATCGAGATGAGGCGTTAACGCCTGATGCTAGGAGCCAGGCGACACTGCGATCCCGCATGATATCTTTGTATCTGCGGTCGGATCCACGACACGGGCACCCGGGCGCTGGCCCACACCATCTCGCGGGGATCTACCCGCTCGATGGTTATGAAGCTGGTGAGAGCTTGCCGTAGCGTTCTTTGAACTTAGCCAATAAGTCGGAGACATCGTCGAGGTTGGCGGCCCACATATCGAGCACCTCCATCCCCTCGGGTGTAAGGTTGTATACCTTGCGTGCGGGCCCTGCTCCTGAATCGTCAAGGGAGCTCTCGGCCAGCCCCGCTCTCTCGAGGAAGCGCAGGAGCCGGTAGAGGAGCGAGGGGTCCATGCCACCCTGCCCGATCCCGAACTCCTTGAGCCTGCCCATGAGCTCATACCCATGCATGGGCTGCTCCGCCAGCAGCAACATCACCACTGGGCGCAGGAAACGCCTGGCATTGTCCTGGCCGAAGCCGGGAAACTCAAAGGGCATTCCGCCTCCCATACGCCCGGGATGGCACATCCTCGGGTGATGATGATGGCCGCCACAGGCTTGTTCTTCCTCTTCTTGTGATGTCTTCCAGAACATTTCCTTCACCGTCCTTATTCCTAGGGATTGTACCATTGTCTGTATTGATTATCTTACACTATAGACATATTGTCAATAGTAGTTAATCAACAATATGCTGACCTGGTCAAAAGGAGCGATATGCCGCCAGCAGCAAGGAAATTGCGCACCAGAGGTCTCCAGTACTGCGGGATCCCCCTCCCCCAGGACGCCCCTGCCTGTGTAAGCACATCTTCAGCGGTACCGAACCTACAGGAGCATACCCGTTAGGTCATTTACGTTCTTTGTTGGGAATGGCAATGGAGGTATTTATGCTCGTAGCCGTTTATGACGGTACCGCCCTCTTAGGGTCATTTACGTTCTTCAATGGGAATGTGTAGGGAAATCGTCGTGCTCGTGATCGTCTATACAGTGGTATTCTCCTCCCGGGGCGTGCTCGGGATCTACGTGGATAGTGGTGTCGGAGAGATACTTCAGGTGGTGAAGGAGTTGGTGGCGCGCTTCCACGGCGATCTCGTGCCCCTCCTCCACCGAGAGGTCCGCGCATACGCTCAGGTTGAGCTCGGCATGCAGGCGATGCCCAAGCCATCTCACCCGCACCCCGGTCACCTCCCGCACGCCGGGGACGTGCGAGACCGCATGGCCGATCTCGTCTATCACCTCCGGGTCCACCCCGTCGAGTAGCCGGGTGAAGACCGACTTACCCGACTGCCAGACGATGCGCAGGATGGCGGCGGTGATGATCAATCCCACGATGGGATCTGCAAGAGGAAAGCCCAGCCATACCCCGACTGCCCCGGCCAGGACGGCCAGGCTGGTGAGCCCATCGACGCGCGCGTGGTAGCCGTCGGCCACCAATGCGGCGCTGCCGATCTCCTTTCCTACCCTTATCCGGAACTGGGCTACCGCCTCATTGCCGACGAAACCCACCACGGCGGCCGCGGCCACCGCCCACAGGTTTCTGATGTCCCGGGGATTGAATATACGGTCGATGGACTCGTAGGCGGCGAAGGCGGCGCTCCCCAATATTGTGAGCACGATGGCCACTCCCGCCAGGTCTTCCACCCGGCCGAGCCCATAGGTGAACCTCCGGGTGGGCTCCTTGCGTCCCAGCCGGAATGCGATCCACAGCGGCACGGCGGTGAGCGCGTCACCGAAGTTATGCACGGTGTCGGCGAGGAGCGCCACGCTGCCCGTGAACAGGACCACGGCAACCTGTAGCAGCGCCGTGAGCATGAGTCCCAGGAAGGACCACTTCACCGCCCAGATCCCTCGCTCACTGGATAGGACCAGCGGATCTGTTACACCGTGGGTATGGTCGTGCTTGTGCACACCGGCCGGCCCACGTCGGCGGTGGCGCTCTTTCATTTAAACCTTTTCCTTGTCGGCGAGGGCGAAGGAAAGGGGGCTGAAACCCGTCCTTCCCACCTCCACTCGCGTAAATCCGGCCTCTTGCAGCATCGCTGGTAGCCTCGTGACGTTGCCACGCATCTTCCCGTGACCGATCAGATGGGTGAACAGTGCTCCTAAAAGGGGTAGGCCGGAAGGCTCGATGTCCACTGCCAACATGCGCCCGCCTGGTATCAGGACCCGGTGGACCTCTGCAAATCCTGTCTTTTTCACGTCATCTGGCAGATGATGGATCATGAGGCTGCTGAGGACCGCGTCGAAGGCGCCGTCGGGGAAAGGTATGGCCTCGATGAGCCCGACCCGCAGATCCACTTCCGCTTCTGCGCTGGCCGATTTCCGGCGCGCGACGTCGATCATCTCCGGCGCAGGGTCGATACCACACACCTCACCCGCGGGACCGACCATCCTTTTTGCCATGACCGTAAGGCTGCCCGTGCCGCATCCCACGTCCAGCACCTTCTCACCCGGGCTTACCTTCGCCAACTCCAGGGTCATCTCCCTTATCGCTTCCTCCTTGCCCAGCGTGAGCAATTTAATGAGCCGGTCGTAATGATTTGCCCAGTGGATGACCCGCCCCCTGGTCTGGGGAGATCCGTTGCTTCTTTCCATATGCTCCTCCGTCCCTAGCCGTGATCGATCTCTATATTATTCTTCCCGCCCCTGCTATTGTGTCCCTGCCTCTATTGGAGGTAATAGGGATATTGATTATCATAATGCAGGAGCGAATAACAATGGAGGTGAAGCAGTATGGCACTGAAGAGGACACTCCTGCTCATGACCGCCCTGATCCTACTCACCACATCGATAGCTTTGCTGGGCTGTGGAGGGACGAACGGGGGAGGTACCACCGAAGGAGGCACGACCGGCGGAGGTACCGCGACGGGGAACGCCCCGACCTATGACCTGAACGAGCCTGTCTCATTTGGCGGGGCCACATTTATCTTCACCGGCGTGGAGGAGCTGAACAGTATCCCCGTTGCTTTCGAGGACGGTGAGGTCTACGAGCCGGACAACGGCTCCTACCTCGTGGTCTACTTCGATTTCCAGGGCAAGGCCGGTAACGAGGTCATGGGCGTGGATAACGCTATCTTCCGTCTCAAGGACGGCCAGGGAAGCGAGTATGCAATGGATACCGATCTGGCCAACTACGAGATGAGCGCTTTGGCCCTGGATAAGGACCTCGCAAACTCCAGCATGCTCATGTGGAGTAACGCGGAGTTGAAGCATACCCTTCTCGTCTTCGATGTGGATTCCGGAGGCAGCGGTTATACCCTCAACCTGATCGAGTCCACTCCGCAAGGGATCGAGACGGCCGCTACGGTAGACCTGGGTATCTGATACCCGGTACCGAAATCCAGCAGGCCCCTTCGCGGGGCCTGTTTTCTTTCACCAGCCGGCACGGACACCATTGGGATAGCAACCTGGGATCGTCCGGAGCCGGGACTGTCTATGGCTTCGCTGCATGGGATGCGGTAAGAAAACCTCCCATTGCAAGCCCTCAGTCATCCGCCAGGAGGGCCTCGGTGACGGTGACCGGCTCGTAGCCGGAGTCGCGCAGGTCCCGGATGATGGCGGGTAGTGCGCCGGCCTTCTGGGAGGCGTTCACGGTGTGCATGACCACGATGGCTCCCGGGCGCACCGCGGACATCACCCGCGAGTAGAGGGCTCCGGCGGATATGCCGGAATAGTCGGTAGGATCGACGTTCCAATAGACGCTTATATAGCCCATGGAGTTGAGCAGCGCAAGAGCATCGGCATTGCGTGATCCATAGGGGAAACGGAAATATGGCCGGGTGGGGTGGCCGGTCACCCGCGAGATAGCTGCTTCCGAGCTCACGATCTCCGAGTACCTCCAATCGGTGGAGAGAGCGGTGAATTCCCGATGGTCGTAGGAGTGGCTGGCCACCTCGTGCCCCTCGTCCGCCATGCGCTTCACCAGGTCGGGGTACTGGTCCGCAAAGGCCCCGAGTACGAAGAAGGTGCAGTGTACATCGTAAGCCCTGAGCGCGTCCAGGATGGCGGTGGTCGCAGCGCGGTCCTGCTCGGCATCGAAGGTGAGCGCAACGCACCTGCGGGCGGTGTTGCCGTTGAATATCTCCCCCGTCCCCAGGGACCTCACCAGCTCGTCGCGGTCCACGCTGCGCCACTCCGGGAACGTACTGTGGTAGCGGAAGTACATGGGGCGTTCGGCCACCAGGGGCACGCCGTTTACGGACTTTACCGCGATGGAGAAGTCGCCGCGGGCGTCGTTTGAGCGTCCCAGGCCCAGGCCGGCCTCGTGCACGGGGATGGTGAAGCGGGAGTGGGGCCCTAAGGTGAGGCCTTTGCGTTCCTGCACTGTCCCGTCCCCGCAGTAGTAGTAGATGTCGTAAAGCGCCGCCTCCTCCCCCGGGTTCTGCAAACACAGCCAGGTGTCGAAGCCGTCGCGGCAGCAGCCCTCGGCGAAGAACCACTCCGTGCGCGGGGCCTCCGCTCCCATGACGTCGTGGCCCCCGGTTATGGAGTTATGGTAGCGGAAGTACATGGGGCGCTCGGCCACCAGGGGCACGCCGTTTACGGACTTTACCGCGATGGAGAAGTCGCCGCGGGCGTCGTTTGAGCGTCCCAGGCCCAGGCCGGCCTCGTGCACGGGGATGGTGAAGCGGGAGTGGGGCCCTAAGGTGAGGCCTTTGCGTTCCTGCACTGTCCCGTCCCCGCAGTAGTAGTAGATGTCGTAAAGCGCCGCCTCCTCCCCCGGGTTCTGCAAACACAGCCAGGTGTCGAAGCCGTCGCGGCAGCAGCCCTCGGCGAAGAACCACTCCGTGCGCGGGGCCTCCGCTCCCATGACGTCGTGGCCCCCGGTTATGGAGTTATGGTAGCGGAAGTACATGGGGCGCTCGGCCACTATGTCCTGCGAGGCCTCGACGGCCAGGGAGATATCGTTATCGGGCGGGATGATCGCGCGCACGTTAACGGTGGTGCGGCTGCGGGGCGGCAGGACCTCGTCCCGCACCACCACCTGCCCGTCCCCCAGCATGTATTTACAGGTCGCCGTGACCTCCGCCGCATTGGGATTGAAGAGGCAGACCCACTCCTCGAATCCCATACGGGTGCAGCCTTCCGCGAAAAACCAGGTCTTGCAGGCGGCATAACTGCCCATCACATCGTGGCCGCCGCTCCAGTCGGCACGCGCGGGACCGGGGCTGGTGAAAACCGGAAGGAGCAGGAGCAGGGATAGAGCCCCGACAAAGCCGAGCTTTGCCGCAAGCCACGATGGGCGGCCGCCAGCAGGTCTGTTGTGAGTCATCACTATGTACTCTAGCAGGAATGCGGCTCGAGCAGGTAGTCAAAGCTCTATTGCAGCAGACCCATGCGCGCCATAAACAGGAGCAGCTTGCGGCCTATCTCGGTGCGGTTCAAAAAGGCCAGAGTGCCGTGAAAGAGCCCGGGGCTCATGCGCTTGATCATCCAGAACACCTTGCCGGACGCCTGGGGGATGACATAGAGCTTGCGCTTCTCCACCGCCTTGACCACCGCCTCAGCCACCTCGTCCGCGCTCATGCGGGCGTACTCGAAGGCGGTGTGGGAGAACTCGACCTCGAACTCGTCCGTATAACGCATGTCGTCGAGCAGGTGGGTGTCGAAGAACATGGGGCATACGGCGGTGACCCCGATCCCCGCGGGGGCCAGTTCACCGCGCAGGGTCTCCGAGAGCGCTACCACCGCCGCCTTGGTGGTGTTGTAGGGCGCCATCTCCGGCAGGGCCATGATCCAGGCCGCTGAAGCCACGTTGACGATGTATCCTCCGCCCTGCGCCTTCATGCGCGGGATGAAGGCATGGCAGCCGTAGACCATGCCCCAGAAATTGATGCTGAAGATCCACTCCCAGTCCTCCACCAGGATGTCGCCCACGTATCCCACCGACACCACCCCGGCGTTGTTGATGAGCACATCTACGCCTCCCCAGCTGCGGAAGAAGTGGCCGGCCATGGCCTCCCAGTCGATGACCACCCTCACGTCGAGCTCGTAGATCTCTCCGCTACCGCCGGCCTCTTTCACCATGCCCAGGGTCTCCTCGGCGCCTTCGGTGTTGATGTCCACTATGCCGATGCGGCAACCCCTGCGCGCCAAGGCCAGGGCCAGGGCCCTGCCCAGCCCTGAGGCCGCCCCCGTGATCACTACCTTCTTGCCGTCGATCTTCTTCATCTTCAACCTCACTGCAGCAGGCCCAGGCGCGCTAGCCGGTAGAGGAGCGGCCGCAAGATCGCGTGCCGGTTGAGGAAGGTGAACAGCTCATGAAACGTGTTCGGGGTCAGGCGCTTGTTCAACCAGAAAACCTTCCCTGTGAACTGGGGGACCACGTAGAGCTTGTTCTTCTTCACCGCTTCGATTATCCTGCGGGCCACCTCGTCCCGGTGCATCCTGGCGTTTTCGAAGGCGCAATAGAAAAAATCGCTCTCCCATTCCTCGGTGCACCTAAGGCTCTCTAGGAGGTTGGTGTTAAAGACCATGGGGCAGGCGACGGTCACGCCGATGTTGTACGGCGCCACGTCCGCCCTTATCGTCTCGGAGAGAGAGATTACCGCCGCCTTGGTGGAGTTGTAGGGGCTCATCTCCGGGCTGGAGAGCAGTCCTGCCGAGGAGGCGACGTTCACTATGTGCCCGCCGCCCTGGGCTTTCATCCTGGGGATGAACTCATGGCAGCCGTAGAGCATGCCCCAGAAGTTCACATCGTAGACATGTCTCCAGTCCTCCAGGGGGATGTCTCCGACCAGCCCGATGACGATAACTCCCGCGTTGTTGATGAGCAGGTCCACCCCGCCCCAGGACGCGAAGAAATGGCCCGCCACGGCCTTGACCTCCTGCGGCGACGTCACATCGGCATGGAAGACCTCGCCCGAGCCGCCGGCCTGCTCCACCATCTCCAGGGTCTCGCGCGCCCTGGCATCATTGATGTCGACTATCCCGACCTTCCATCCTTCCCGCGCCAGCGTCGTCGCGAGCGCCCTCCCCAGACCCGAAGCGGCCCCGGTGATAACGGCCCTCTTGCCATCCAGCTTGCTCATGGCTTTCCCCCCATCTCGTTTCTTACCGCCATCAACCTGCTGTCTGCATGATGACACAAGTGCGCCGGATGAGGTAGTCTTATCTGCCCTCGAAGCCGTCCACGAAACGGGCATTGTAGATGATGTCCATCAGCTCCGGGGTCTGCATGCGCTCCTCCGCCGGGACGTCGACCTTCTCCTCCAGCAGTTTCGCGTAATCGCCCATGGCTCTCTCCACGTCCCTGGTGTCGAACACGCGCAGGCTCTGCAGGAGTTCGATGATAAGACCGCGGGCGAGGAAGGTGTCCATCCCCTTGTGAACGGCTTGCTTTATAGCGTGTACAGCGACAGGAGGGCGTTTGGCCATGAGGTCGGCGAACTCCTGCACTCGCTCCACGAACTCCGCCTTGGGGAAGACATCGGTTATTATCCCCAACTCCTTGGCCTCCTGGGCTTCCAGTTGGTTGCCCTTGAGCATCCACTCCAGGGCTTTGGCCTTGCCCAGGTGGCGCGGCCATCTCTGGGTTCCGCCTCCGCCGGCCACGATGCCCACCAGCACCTCGGGCTGGCCGATGGTGAAACCCTGGTCGCCCACCATGAAACGGAAATCGAAGCAGGCGGCAAACTCCGTGCCCCCGCCGTTGCAGGGGCCGTTGATGGCTGCGATGGTCACCTTGTTGAGGCGTTCGATGGCCAGATAGAGCCGGTGCATCTGCAGCCAGAGAAAGAGGGTGAAGTAGCGGTCTTTCAGCGCCCTGGTCTGCTTGAGGCTCATATCCTCCAGGGCGGGGAAGTGGTCCAGCAGCAGGCCGTTGATGGTGTTCATGCCGTCCATCACGGCGCGGCCGAGTGGATTCCTCGCCAGCTTGGCGAAGGGGGAGGTCTTGTTATCCTCGCAGATGCGCAGCAGCTCGGGTATGGAGAAATGCATGATATAGATGTCCTCGATGCCCCCCGTGAGCACCAACACCCGCACGGAATCGTCCTTCCTGACGGACTTGACCACCTCCCACAGCTCCTCCAGGATATCCACGGTGAGGAAATTCACATGAGGGTTGTGGATCTCCACCCACAACGTCTGTCTTACCTGCCGGGTCTCGAGATACCTGAAGCCCATTTCTCTCCCTCCTCAGTCACTGTTTCCACTCGATCTAGCCGACAAAGCTCACAGCTCGGATACCTCTATCTGCATGGTCCCCTCGGCAATAGGCATGGCCTGCTCTATGAGCCTTCTGAACTCCGCGGGGTCCACACAGGCCTCGGGCGCCAGGACTCCCTTCTCGTCTATGGACCCGTCCAGGAGCATGGAGGCGAAGACCGCCAGGGGGGTGCCGGTCCAGTCGTCCATGTCGAAATCACCCTCCGGCCCTCCCTGGTAACCGGCATTGGTGGCCTGCACGCGCAGCCTCTTGCCGTCCTTTGTCCCTTCCACCGCCACCATGATGCCGCCGATGGAATGGCCCGAAGGCTTGCCCGCCACCTCCTTGAGGAAGGTGAAAAACTCGCGCGCCTTCAGCTCCCGGCGGAAGAGCTGTGAGGTCACTCCTCCCAGCACGCTCATGTAGAGCCTGAGGCCGTGCGGGTTCTCCCCCGCGTCCAGGGCCAGCAGGAACCGTACCGCCTGATTCATCTCCACCTTGCCCTTGTCCACCGCTTTCGCTATCCCGCGGAAGACGCCGTTGTTAGCAGGAGGATAAAGGGAACCCATGGTGCGGACGTTCTTCACCCCCGCGAAATAGCGGGGCATGGTGGCGACCTCGGCGTGTCCCAGCTCGAAGAGCCTGTAGGTGCCCAGGGGCTCCGGGAACTCCAGCACGTGCTTGATGCGGAAGGACGGTATCTCCAAGCGCTTGCCGTCCCTTATGGTGCCGCACTTGCCCATGCAGGCATGGACCATGTGCTCGAACACCGCGGCTCCGCCCCTCTCCTTGCCCTCCTCGGGGGGCGTGGAGCCGGTGACCCAGGCCAGGTCGATGTTCTCCACCTCGTCCAGCTGCTGGGCGCATTCCCTCGCGATGACGTTGACCAGTCCCGGCGCCACCCCGCAGCAGATGAGCGCGGTTATACCCGCCTCCCTGGCTTGCTCGTGCAGGCCGAGCAGCTCCAGGGCGGACTCCTCGTCGTCGCCCAGGTCGATGTAGTCCACCTTCTCGTCGATGCAGGCCTCCACCACCGGGCGGCCGGTGCGGTAGTAGGGGCCGGTACAGTTGGCCACCAGGTCGCTTCCCCTGATCACCTCACGCAGCACCGCCGGGTCGTAGATGTCCACGAAGGCTGCCTCCACGTCGGGAGAGGCATACGAGGCTGCCACCTTCTCCGCCTTGTCCCGGTTAAAGTCCGCCAGCACCAGCCGGCAGTCCGCGATGAGCGAGAGGAAAGTCCTCGCCGCGACCTGCGCCATGTCCCCCGCCCCGCCGATGATGGTTATCCTGTGCATTAGCTATCCCTTTCTGGTCTCAAGAGGTCACTGCAGCAGCCCCAGGCGCGCTAATGTATTCAGCAGCGGCCGCAGCAGGCCGTGGCGGTTGAGGAACCTGAAGAGGTCGTGGAACGTGTTCGGGGTCAGGCGCTTGTTCAGCCATAACACCTTCCCGGAAAGCTGGGGGACCACGTACAGCTTGTCCTTCTTTACCGCCGCGATGATCCTCCGCGCTACCTCGTCGGAGGTCATCCTGGCATAGCGAAACGTACGCTCGGCAAATCCGTATTCCCAGTCGTCGGTATATCTCACGGACTCCAGGAGGTTGGTTTCGAAGAACATGGGGCAGGCCACGGTGATGCCGATGTTGTGGGGCGACACCTCCGCCCTCAGCGTCTCCGAGAGGGAGACCACCGCCGCCTTGGTGGTGTTGTAGGGGGCCATCTCCGCGGATGAAAGTAGTCCTGCCGAGGAGGCGACGTTCACGATGTGTCCGCCCCCTTGTGTCTTCATCCTGGGGATGAACTCGTGGCATCCGTAGAGCATGCCCCAGAAGTTGATGTCGTGGACCCACTTCCAGTCCTCCAGGGGGATGTCCCCCACTAATCCGACGGAAGCCACCCCGGCGTTGTTCACCAGAAGGTCCACGCCACCCCAGCCGTCGAAGAAATGGTCGGCCATGGATTTGACAGCCTCCGGCGATGCGACGTCGGCATGGTAGATCTCGCCCGTGCCGCCTGCCCGTTCCACCATCTCCAGGGTCTCGCGAGCCCCGGCGTCGTTGATGTCGACGATACCGATGCGCCAGCCCTCCCCGGCCAGCGCCGTCGCGAGCGACCTCCCCAGCCCGGAAGCGGCCCCGGTTATGACGGCCTTCTTTCCCTCCAGTCTTTTCATGTCCACTCCTTCTCACTCAGGCGATCACCCTTGTTTTCCCTGCATCCATGCCGGGTTCATTCCTCCAGTATAGCCTTGGACTGGTTGAGGAAATCCTG